>JANOVW010000637.1:0-2454 GCA_031417575.1 Rhodoferax sp.
CTTGGTTGAAGGCCCGTTTGTTAAAGAATTTCGAGTCTTCCCACTGAAACACCTTGGGGCCGAAATAATGCCCGATGGTGTAGTTGCACTGGTTGCCCAGCACGGCGGCGGCGAACAGAAGGCCTACCGATAGCGGGTAACTCATCAGGCCGATGCCGCACATGGCCCCCACCACAAACAGCAACGAATCGCCCGGCAAAAACGGCATGACGACAACGCCGGTTTCGATAAAAATAATGGCAAACAGCAAGGCGTACACCCAGGTTCCGTAGTTCGTCACAAACGCCTCGAGGTGCTTGTCGACGTGCAGGATGAAATCGAGAAGAAAAGTGATGAGTTCCATGGGCCCAATTATCCCGGAAGGCGGGCGCTGGAAAACAGGAGGCAAACGGGGCTGTAGACCCCGTTGCGCTAGCTAACCATCACTCGGGTGCCTGCGCACCTCGAGTTTGGGCTTCATGGGAAATATTGAAAGGCGGCGCTTAGGGCTTGGTGCCCGAAAGGATGATGCCGTCATCCAGAGAAGGGGTTCTCGCTCCAATGACCAGTGTTTTGGTTACCGGATTAAATATCGCATTAGCACTGGCGGTGACGGTGGCACCAATGTTGCACCCGCTTACCGACAGAGGCAGGCTGTAGTAGTTCTTGCCTGAAGAATGTGGGGTCAAAGTGCCAGTCATCCGGCAGGTCCCAAAGGCTGCGATAAGCCCACCAGTGGCTCCTATGCTGAATGTCGCGGCGGTCGCAGGGTTATTTATCGTTCCGCCAATTCCTGTATAACTGCCTGCCAGGGTTGCCACGCTGGGGGGTGCAGAATCGTAGACTGTGTTGACAGAAGCGGTCGTCGAAAAGGCGTTGGAGGCTGTTGCGGGAGTGGTGATGATCGAAACTTTGTTGATAACAGTTCCTGAAAATTCCGTCGTTATGATCGCCTTTTTTTGTCCGGTCTCGAAAAAACTGCCAGACATTGTCACCACGGCGCCGCTGAGCCTGGCTTGACCCGTAAAGAACTGTAGCTGAGTCCCCGCCAAATTTGCGCTGAACGCCATGGTGTCGCCGCCCTCGAAGATGGCGATGTTCAATGGCTCACCGCTGTTAAATTTGCCACCCCAAAACCCGTTAGCGCTCGGCGCAGCTGCGGTGGTGGTTGCCGTAGTGGTATCTGCCGTTGCAGGTGCCGCCCCACCGCCCCCTCCGCCGCAAGCGGCCAATGCCAAAGTACCGACCAGAAAAAGTAATTTCAACATGATGGCTCCTTAATCGTCCAGCTCAATGGCCGAACTGAAGTTGATGAACACGCACCCGACTATCCGCACGCCGCACGGCGCTGTCTTTAAGCCGACATTAAGAAAATGTAAAAAATTTGCCAAATTTCTTCTGCGCACTGCCACAATGCCCTTGTGACATCCCGTTACCAATTTGGGCCTTTCGAAGTCGTACCCGATTTGCGCCAGGTGTTGGCCCATGGTGCGGAGCTGCCCTTGGGCGGCAAAGCTTTTGACCTGCTGGTATGCCTGTTGCGCCACGCTGGCCGGGTAATGCCCAAAAACGAGCTGCTGGCCCTGGTGTGGCCTGGCTTGGTGGTGGAGGAAAACAACCTGTCGGTGCAAATTGTGGCGCTGCGCAAGCAGCTCGGGTTCGATGCCATCATGACGGTGACTGGGCATGGTTTTCGCCTGGGGTTCGTGGCCTTGGAGGTGCCGGATGCCGCAGCCCGGCTCAAAGCCGCGAATGTTTCGGCAGCCGTTTCGGTACCCATCCTGGCGCTACCCCACAAACCTTCAATCGTCGTGCTGCCGTTTGTGAACATGGACGATGAAGCCGGGCATGACCACTTCGTCGATGGCCTGACCGAAGACATCACGACCGAGCTCGCTCGCTTCCACAACCTGTTTGTGATCTCGCGCCATTCCGCCTTTTCCTACAAGGGCAAATTGGTGGATGTGCGCGCGATTGCGCGGGAATTGGGCGTGCACTACCTACTTGAAGGCAGCGTGCGCAGCACAGGTTCGCGCATCCGCGTCACAGCGCAGTTGATCGACGCCACCAGCGGCAACCACGTCTGGGCCGAGCGGTATGACCGCGAGCTTGGCGACATTTTTGAAGTTCAGGAAGAGGTCACCCGCGCCATTGTGGCGGCGCTGGAGCCGCAAATTCGCCTGTCGGACTACCAACGTGTCCGCAGCGTGCGCCCGGCCAACCTCAACGCCTATGGTCTGGCCCTGCGCGGTTCGGCCATCCTGTACACAGACTACTCGGTAGCCAGTTGTGATGCCGCCCTGCAGCTGGCGCAGGAAGCACTGGCGCTGGATGCCAGTTTGGGCCTGGCCTGGCGCACCGTTGCATCCGTCTGGTTTTTGCGCATCGGGCATAGCGGTTTGGTGGCTGCCGGCCAAACCGCCCCGGCTAGCCAGTATGGCCTGCACGCCGCCGAGCAAGCCATCCATCGTGACG
>JANOVW010000638.1:0-18156 GCA_031417575.1 Rhodoferax sp.
GCTGCACCGGTTCCGCCTTCGCCGCCGTCCACCACAATGAAATCTGGCGTGATGCCGGTTTCCAGCATGGCTTTGACCATGGCAAACCATTCCCACGGGTGGCCAATACACAACTTGAAGCCGGTTGGTTTGCCACCTGAAAGCGCCCGCAGCCGGGCGATGAACTGCATCATCTCGATGGGATTGGAGAAGGCGCTGTGCGAGGCGGGTGATATGCAATCGACACCGACAGGTACGCCGCGCGCAGTGGCGATCTCAATCGTGACCTTGGCACCGGGCAGCATGCCGCCATGGCCGGGTTTGGCGCCCTGGCTTAGTTTGATTTCGATCATCTTCACCTGCGGGTCGCGCGCGTTGGCGGTGAACTTGTCGGCGTTGAACGTGCCGTCGTCATTGCGGCAGCCAAAATAGCCCGAAGCCACTTCCCAGATGAGGTCACCACCGTGCACCCGGTGGTGTTGCGAAATGGAGCCCTCACCGGTGTCATGTGCAAAGCCGCCTTGTTTGGCACCGCTGTTTAGCGCCAGGATGGCATTGGCGCTCAAGGCCCCAAAACTCATAGCTGAAATGTTGAAGATGGAGAGCGCATACGGCTGGGTACAGCCCGCGTTGGGCGAGCCCGGCGTGCCGCCCACCCACACCCGAAAATCGTGTGATGCCACTTTGGACGGCACCACTGAGTGGTTGATCCATTCATAACCGTTGGCATGCACATCGAGTTGCGTCCCAAACGGGCGCTTGTCGGCGTCACCTTTGGCGCGCTGGTAAACCAGAGAGCGCTGCGAACGCGAAAACGGCATCGCATCGTTGTCGCCCTCAATGAAGTATTGTCGAATTTCCGGACGGATGTATTCCAGCAGAAATCGAAGGTGGCCAATGATGGGGTAATTGCGCAGGATCGAGCGTTTGGGCTGGCGCAGGTCATAGATTCCCAAGCCGACCAACAGCAAAAAGAGCAACGCAAGGCTTCCACCCACGCCAAAAACGATCATGCTGAAGCCGCATAGCAACAGGCTCAGAATGCACACGGCAAAAGCGGTGTAACGAATGGGAAAGTGGGTATCGTTTAGTGGGGACATAGCTGATCTTTTATTGGATTCCGCGAGGCACAGGCAGGCGTTTCAAAGTGCTGACGGCAGGGCATTGGCCAGAAAATCATACACGGCACGAATGCGTTGGCTGGTTCGTATTTCGCGGTGAACCGTGAGCCACATGGCCAGCCCAGGCAATGGCAAGGCCGGCAGTAGGCGTTGAACCTGGTCGTCGCCCCGCACCATGTAATCGGCCAGGAAGCCAACGCCCAGGCCAGCCCGCACCGCTTGCCATTGCACGATGAGGTCGTCGCTGCGCAGGGCAAAGGCTTCGCGGGTGACAGGAAAGAAGTTGGCCTGAAAGCCGCGCAAGATGTCTTCACCCTTGTCGTAGCCGATCATTTCATGCTGGAGAAGGTCTTGTGCGCGTGCCGGTACGCCACGCCGGGCCAGGTAGTCACGCGACGCATAAGCGCCGACGCGCACCTGGCCAATCTTTCGCGCGATCAGACTGGTTTGGGTCGGGCGCACCATTCGCAGGGCAATATCGGCCTCGCGCCGCAGCAGGTTGCTGACAGTGTTGCTGGCTTCGAGTTCAACCTGAATATCCGGCAAGGTTTCCCGCATTGCCGCCAATACCGGCGGGAGTAAAACGCAGGCAACCGGCTGGCTGGCGGTGAGCCGCACCGTGCCCGTAACCTGTGTTTGGGCACCTGAAACACTGCGTGCCAATTGCAAAGCGCCCGACTCCATGGTGCGAGCCGCTTCAGCCAATTGGCGCGCCGAAGCGGTGGCAATCAGGCCGCGTCCGGTTCTCTCGAAAAGCACCATGCCCAACTGCGATTCGAGTTCGGCAATGTGCCGCCCCAATGTGGGTTGGCTGGTATTGAGCTTTCGCGCTGCCCCCAGTAGGGTTCCGGCTTCCAGTGCCGCCAAAAAGGAGCGGATCAAGCCCCAATCAAATCCGTTTTGCGGGCGTGCGTTCAGCATAAAGGGTGCATGTCTTGTTATTCAAAAATGAATATCTGGTAAGCATTTTTATCCAATTGTGTAAACACCTGAATGTTTCCACAATTCAGGCCAGGAATCAAGTTTTACCAAAATCAGGAGAAGTCAACATGACATCAACCGTGCTTATTTTGGGCGCTCGCGGCCGTTTTGGTCTGGCGGCCGCGCAGGCTTTCCATGCCGCTGGTTGGCGGGTTTTGGCTCAGATGCGCCCTGGCGCCAGCGTTCCGGCGGATGCACCGGCTGGTATTGAATGGTTGGGCTTGGCGCTGGACGACGTGCCGGGTTTGGTGAAAGCCGCTCTGGCGGCTCAGACAGTTCAGGCAACCCTGGCTGGCCAGGGCATCCAGGTGGTTGTTCACGCGCTGAACCCCAGCACCTACACCGTGCGTGCCTGGCAGGCCGAGGTCTTGCCGATGACCCGTGCTGCGCTGGATCTCGCCCGTGCCTTGCAAGCCACCTTGATGATGCCGGGCAACGTGTACAACTTTGGCAGTGGTATGCCACAGTTGCTGACCGAAGCTACGGCGCAGAGCCCCACATCGGCCAAAGGGGAGATACGTGTGGCCATGGAGCAACTGGTGCGCGACAGTGGCGTTCCGGCCATCGTGATTCGCGCCGGCGACTTTTTTGGCAGTGGTGTGAACAGCTGGCTCGACTTGTTTGTAGCCAAAGACGTGAAGAAGGCCCGCATCACCTACCCAGGCCCCGCTGATGTGCCGACCGCCTGGGCCTATCTTCCCGATTTGGCCCGCAGTTTTGTAGCTGTGGCGGCGCTACGGGCGCAATTGCCGACTTTTGAGGTTTTGCACTTCAAAGGTTACAGCCTGACCGGTGCACAGTGGCAAGCTGCGCTGGAAGTGATTGCCCTGGAGCAGGGCTGGATCCAGCCGGGAAGCCATCTGCGCTTTGCCGGCGTGCCGTGGTTATTGATGCGCCTGGGGGCATGGGCCGTGCCGATGTGGGCCTCTGTGTTGGAAATGCGCTATTTGTGGAACACGCCGCACGAACTGGACAACCGAAAACTGGTCGCGCTCACCGGGCCCGAGCCTCATACACCGCTTGAAACAGCGCTGCGCCAATCGCTTGAGGCTTTGGGGCTAACAAGCCGACCCCGCAAGCTGTCCAATGTGTAATCAAACTGATCAACCCATATGAAGGAGCAAATCATGAATCGTCGTCATTTCATACGCGTGGCAGGTGGCGGTATCGTCACGGGTTTGACAGCGGTGGCGCTGCCAGGTTGCAGTTTGTCCAGTGATTTTCCGGCCGCAGCGCTGGAGGCGTGGCAGGGCCCTGGGGCACAACCCGACTTGCGTCGCTGGGCGTTGGCCTATGCCATCCTGGCGCCCAATTCACACAACCGCCAGCCGTGGATGGTGAGTTTGGCAGAGCCCGATGCGATAACGCTTTTTGTGGATCGTGAGCGCATGTTGCCGATGACCGACCCGTGGTTTCGACAGATTGTGGTGAGCCAAGGTACGTTTTTGGAGGCGCTGGTATTGGCCTTGCGTGAACGCGGCGTTGTGCCAGAAGTTCAGTTGTTTCCGCAAGGCGAATTCAAACCGCGGGAGGTGGACGAACGGCCCGTGGCGCGTATCAGCTGGAAGCCAGCCAACGCCGCAGCCGCTGGCAAAGACCCCCTATTCGCCCAATTGCTGAACCGACATACCGCCAAAGTTGACTACGACACGACAAAAGCCATAGCGTCCGAAACGCTGCTTCAATTGCAGTCGGCGCTGTTGGACCCGCAGATTAAATGGGGCGCGACGCTGGAAAAGGCGCAAACCGAGCGCCTGCGCAAACTTTGCTGGGAGTCCGCCAAAGTCGAACTGCTGACACCGCGCACCGTGATGGAAAGTATTCGGCTTACCCGCGTGGGCCCGGCTGAAATCGAACAGTTCCGTGACGGCATCAGCGTGAATGCGCTGGTTCCGCGTGTCGCTGCGGCAGTTGGCGCGTTTGATCGCAACAACGCGCCGCAGGAAGGCAGCACGGCCTACAAACAGATGATGTCCCGGTTTGAAGGGCACAGCAACACGGCGATGGGTTTTGTCTGGTTGTCTACGCCAACCGCGCTGCACCGCCAACAACAAACCACGCGCAGCGCAGAAGTGAATGCCGGACGCGCTTACATGCGCTTGCAACTCAAAGCGACCGAGTTGGGTTTGCAAATTCACCCGATGAGCCAGGCACCGCAGGAGTTTGCCGAAATGATGCCGTTTTACGACGCGCTCCACACGGAATTGCTTGGCAAACCCGCAATCGAAGAAACCGTCCAGATGTTTTGCCGGGTCGGTTACTGCGCCAAACAACAACACACCCCGCGCCGTACGGTGGCCGGGTTTGTAAAAGCCTGAAGCCCTCGGCAGGCTGGCTTGGGGTGGTTGTAGCCAGGTTTAGCCAGGTTTAGGCGGGTTTAGGGCGGTTTGGCGGCAGCCGCTGCCCCCAGTTCAACCAAGCGTTGCAACGCATGCACCACCGTTGCCGAACGTACGGCGGCCCGGTCGCCTTTGAAGCGGCGCATTTCGGTGACGATGCCTTGCGGTGTGGCAAAACCGAACCAAACCGTGCCCACCGGTTTGGCAATGCTTCCGCCCGTGGGGCCTGCCACGCCGGTTACTGCGAGACTGATTTGTGCTTTGGAGTTGGAAATAGCACCCTGTGCCATCGCCCGTACGACGGGCTCACTGACGGCACCAGGGTTTTCAGTCAAGGCCTGCGAAACACCCAGCAGCTCAATTTTGGCAGCGTTGGAATAGGTGACAAAACCCCGCTCAAACCACACGCTGGAACCCGCCAAATCGGTGCAGGCGGCGGCGATCATGCCACCCGTGCAGCTTTCGGCGGTAGCCAGCTTCCATTGGGCCCCGATCAGCAGGCTGGCCAGTTCGTCGACCAGCGCGGCAGCACTTTTCTCTGTACTCACCAAAATCATCGTGTCTTCAAATTCCGTCAAATCAACCTCCAGAAAGCAATCACCAACAAGGTACAAAAAGCAGCCACCAGATCATCCCACATGATGCCAAAACCGGCTTTTGTCCAGCCATGCCGATCCTGCGCAACATCCACATGATGGAACAGCTGGTCGGCCCAGGCTACTGGCCCGGGTTTGACCGCGTCAAAAAAGCGGAAAAGTACAAAAGCCGCCAATTGTCCCCAAAAACCGGTAGGCATGACCAGCCACAGCACCAGCCAAAACGCCACAATTTCATCAATCACGATGTGGCCGGGGTCCTTGATACCCATATGGCGTGCCGTGACGCTGCTGGCCCACCAACCAGCCAGCGCGGTGAAGGCAATCAACCATCCCCAATGGGTTGCGGTGAGTCCGAGATGGGTGAGCAGCAAAAATGCCACCCATGCCCACAGGGTTCCAGCGGTTCCAGGTGCTTTGGGGGAAAGGCCGCTGCCCAGGCCCAACGCCAGCCAGTGGGCCGGGTGTGAATGCATAAATGCCCAGGTGGGTCGGGCCAAAGGTGCGGAAGGGGGCAATTTCAGGCCTTGAAATGGTCAAATGAAGCGGTGGCCAGCTCGGCGGTTTGGCCGGCGGGGTCGATCAGACGCATGCCCATACCTGATTCCATTTGCCCGATACGGCTCACGCGGGTGCAGGCCAGGTTGGCGGCTTGTTGGACGGCGCTGCGCAGGTGGGGCGGCGCGGTAAAAGCCAGTTCGTAATCGTCGCCACCTGTCAGAATGAGGTCTAAAACATTTTTTGAATGAATACTTGAATAATTTTCAGAATTTATTATTTTAGTAATTGCACTGTAAGCTACTAAATTAGATGCAAAATTATCTATAATTAAGTCTAATTTTAAACTCAATCCTAAATTACTGGATTTCAACAGGTGTCCTAAATCTCCGGCCAGGCCGTCACTCACGTCAATGGCTGCACTGGCGATGCCGCGCAGGGCCAGGCCAAGCGCGACGCGCGGCGTGGGGCGTTCCAGCCGCAGGCGTGCTTGTTGCAGTTGGGCGGCGGGTAGGCTCAGTTCGCCTTGCAGCGCCAACAGCGCCAGGCGTGCCTCGCCCAAATGGCCGCTCACGTAAAGGTCATCACCTGCCCGAGCGCCCGAGCGGCACAAGGCCAAGGACTGACCGTTTTCAACCGGAATTTCACCAAACACCGTGATACAAATATTCAAGGGGCCACGCGTCGTATCGCCGCCTATGAGCTGGCATTGGTGGGTATCTGCCAAATCAAACAAGCCCTTGGCAAAACCTTCCAGCCACGCCGGTTGCGCCTCAGGCAACGCCAGGGCCAAGGTAAAAGCCAGCGGCCGGGCTCCCATCGCGGCCAGGTCACTGAGGTTGACCGCCAACGCTTTGTGGCCCAGCGCTTCTGGGTCTACATCGGCGAAAAAGTGGCGGCCCTCAACCAGCATATCGGTGGAGATGGCCAACTGGGTGCCGGGGCGTGGGGCCAGCAGCGCGCAATCGTCACCAATGCCCAATACCACCGGGTTGCCGGGGTCGGTGTGCTCACGGTGGCGGTCAAAATAACGGCGGATCAGTTCAAATTCACCCATGGTGGTTGTCCACGTCGTTTGGGGTGTTTGCTGCCACGGCCGCTTTGACTGGCCAAACGAAGCTCAAGGGTTGAGAGCGCAAGCGCTGGCGGATGGCTGCTGATACCCGGGCCTGGTCGACCCGGGCCAAATCACCGGCCTGCGCTGCCAACCGAAAGGCCAGGTAGAAACTGACCACCAAATTGGCCAGCCCGATCAGGGGCAGCGCTGCCACGCACCACCAAAACCCGGCGCTTTGCAAAACCGGCCAACCCAGGCTGGCCGCCGCCGCCGCCAGTTGCCCGGCCGACAGGGTGACGTGGCGCACCTCAAGGCCCAGGCCAAAAAAGGCGGCAAACGCGGGTACCAGCCCCAACATAAAACCCAGCGAGACATTGGCGGCAATACCCGAGATTTTGTCGCGCAGTTGATGCGACCACCAAGCGGCCCGTTGTGCGCCCAGCAGGCCCGTGATGCGCGGGTTGTAACGCAGGGCTGATTGCAGGCGGTGCATGACGAACCAGTTTTCAGTCCAACCGGCAATGATGCTGGAGGCAAACAACAACACGCCGGTCAGTGCAGCGAAGAGCAGCGTGGGGCCCAGCAGCGTCAGGCTGTGCAGCACATAGACCGCTTGCGCCCCGTCAATCATCGGGCCGCGGGTCACCCAATGCAGGGCCATCGACATGGCAAGCACCACCGGAATCACCACACCGACATTGCCCAAAACTGCCGCAACCTGTGAGCGCACCAAGTGGCAGACCTCATCGACAAACCCCTCAACGGCGGCCTGTTCTGACAAGTCCTTGAGCTTGGCGGCCATGGCGGGCGCCGTCATGGCGGGTTGTTTGGTGGCCAGTGTCCAATGCAGCAGTTGAATCAACACAAAACTGGCGGCATACAAAACACCCGCCCAGAAGCCGTTCCAGAACAGTGACAAACCCACGCCGGCCAGGGCAAACTTCAAGGCGGTGGTGACAGCCGTCAAGGCACCGCCACCAGCCGCTTTGCGCAACATTTCGCGGTAGGCCTCTGAGGTACGGGTGATGTAGTGTTCACCGGTCTCAGAGCTGCGTTCGGTGACCTTGGCAGCCAGCAAGGACATGTTGGAACCCACCAAAGCACGCAAACTGCGCCGCTCCTGACCGACCACCACCAGGTGGCCCAGCAGACGAACGGTGCTTTGGGCCGGTTTGGTGCCCATCAGGCAATCCAGCAAGGCGCGAATGCGCAGCACCCGTTCGCGCAACTGGCGCAAGCGAAACACCAAGTCTACTGAGATGCCATGTTCGTCAAGATGCGTGTACACGGTGTTGGCCGCCTGACGGCATAAGTCCAACCGGTTGCGAAATTGGGTCAGCGCCGCCTGCAGGTTGTCGTTTTCGGTGGGGCCGTTGCCGGTATCTTTGGGGCTGGCCTCAAGGCTTTCCAGAAAAGCCACCCGCAGAGCATCAAAATCAGCCGCCAGGGCGTGAAAAGGCTCGGTTTCACGAACCTGCACCGTCATGCGCAGGCGCATTTCGGGGGCGAAACCCGAGGCCCGAATCTGACTGGTGCAAAAGGTCAGGGCATCCAGGATGGCCTGTTGCCACACAGACAACCCGCCCACATCAGCGGGTGAGAGCAGGCTGGCCAATGCTTCGACCGTCGGCTCGTCAAGCGCGGCCAGCCACAGGGCATCAAAAGCCTGCGGCAGCATCAGGCTGAAGAGTTCGCCTGCGTCGGTGGTTTCGGGCGTGCCTGGCAAGACGTTGAGCCGCACCCGCTCGGTCAGTTCGCCGATAAATGCGCTGCCAGAGGCGAAACCATGGTCGGCCAACAGGGTCGTGGTGTCGACCGTTGCCAACAAGGTTTGCCACATCTGCCGGGCCAGCAGCGCCAAAGCGGGTTCTGCCTGCAGCACTTCGACCAATTGCTTGACCCGAATCGCGGCCAGTGCGGGGGAATCCATGCCGCCGCGTATCCAGCTGAACAGGCGCACCAGCCACAGGTGGCGTTCAACCAGACTGGCTTGCGGGTTCAGGCCCGCCAACAACCCATTCAGCGGCGACTGTTGGAGGCGGGATGCAGCCGGGGAGCGCGTCAATGCAAGGTACGCGCGCCACCCGCGCTAAGGGCGTCGAGCACAAACATGGGACTGTCGACATCAAATTTTTCACCATCTTCAGCTACACAAAAATAACTGCCATGCATGGTGCCGGTGGGTGTGCGCAGGCGCGTACCGCTGGTGTAGTCAAATTTTTCACCGGGCTTTAGCAAAGGCTGATGACCCACTACGCCCAGACCCCGGATTTTTTCATTCAGGCCATTGGCATCATTGACATTCCAGGTGCGGGAAATCAGTTGCGCCGCGACGGTGCCGGTATTGGTGATGGTGATCTGGTAGGCGAAGACGTAAAGGCCCTGATCGGGTGCAGACTGCTCCATCAGGTAATGCGGTTGAACTTCAACCTTGAACTGGTATTTGGGCATGCCGCTATGCTAATTCATTCAGGGCCCGGTGGTGTAACCGGGTCTTGCGAGTCCTGCGAAAATGTCGGTATGACCTACCGAATTGCTCCCTCCATCCTTGCCGCCGACCTGGCCCGCCTGGGTGATGAAGTCCAGAACGTGGTTGCCGCGGGCGCCGACTGGATCCATTTTGACGTGATGGACAACCACTACGTGCCCAATCTCACCTTTGGGCCAATGATTTGCAGTGCCGTCAAACCCTATGCCAAAACACCGGCGGGTGTAGCCGTGCCCATCGACGTGCACCTGATGGTGCAACCGGTGGACGCATTGGCTGAAATGTTTGCGCAAGCTGGCGCGGATTACATCAGTTTTCACCCCGACGCATCGGGCCATGTGCACCGCAGCATTCAGGCGATCAAGGCGGCGGGTTGCAAGGTCGGGTTGGTGTTCAACCCGGCCGAACCACTGGAAGTGCTCGATTGGGTCATTGACGAATTGGATTTGATTCTCATCATGAGTGTGAACCCCGGGTTTGGCGGGCAAAACTTCATCGATTCGGCGCTGCGCAAGGTAGAAACCGTGCGCCGGCGCATCGATGCCAGTGGCAAAGACATACGCCTGGAGGTTGACGGTGGCGTGAAAACCCAGAATATTGCGCAAATTGCCAACGCCGGGGCTGATACTTTTGTCGCTGGCAGTGCAATATTTGGCAAAAATGACTACCAAGCGGAAATCGACGCCATGCGACAGGCGCTGGCGGATGCAAATTAAAAAAGCCGCCCGCTGGCTGAAGGGTGTCGCCGGTTCTGGGGAGTTTTTTTGTCCAGAGTTCCGGTATGGGTTCGGCTTTTGTTAGGAGCTTGGTGCTGCAGCGATTTCGGATTGTTTTGGTTCTGGCATGCCCCTGCAAAGCGGATTTCGCATTTGAACCGGCGCGCCTAATCCGTCCGCACCAGCGCCTGTGCCAGCGCCGGTTGCGCGGGTACCGGGCCAAACCAGATGGCCATGAGAACTTTTTACCCGCGTAAAGGCCCGTCAATAGAGGTGGTGTAAATAAAAACGCAACGGGATTTTCCTGAATGTGCGCATTTTGGATACCGTTGCGCCCCAAGGCATTCAGATGGGCAATGACGACAAGGCCTTTGCTACACTTGGCCCATGTCTGTTCAGCTTTCCATCAACGCAGGTTTGGCCAAAAGCCTTGACGCATTCGTCAAGTGCGATGACGTTGTCATCATCGGCCAGGGAGCCTGGCCCTGGCGTCAGCCATCCAGCACACGCGGTTGATTTGCACTTGGGGGCTCGACCCGTCGTTTTGCTAAAAGCGACATCAGAGTTCCGGTGCCAAGCGCCTGAGTCGCCCTGACCCAGGCAATGATTGGAATGAACACGGTGCCCGTGGCATTGTGGGCAAAAAATAGGCTCCAGATGATCTCCGAACTTGAATTCAGACACTTAAGCACACAGGGCTTCAACCGAATCCCGCTCATGGTTGAGGCTTTTGCAGATTTAGAAACCCCGTTGTCGCTCTACCTGAAGCTGGCACACGCACCCGACGGTGCGGGCGCGCCGTTCAGCTTCTTGCTGGAATCGGTGGTCGGTGGCGAACGTTTTGGCCGTTACAGCTTTATTGGCTTACCCGCCAAAACCCTGCTGCGGGCCAGCGGTTTTGGCGCCAATGTACTAACCGAAGTGGTGACTGACGGTGTTGTGACCGAAAACTCGCGCGATAACCCGCTGGATTTCATTGCGGCGTATCAATTGCGCTTCAAGGTGGCTTTGAGCCCCGGTTTACCGCGTTTTTGCGGTGGATTGGCCGGCTATTTTGGTTATGACGCGGTGCGGTATATCGAAAAAAAGCTGGAGAACACCTGCCCGCCCGATGAAATCGGCTGCCCCGATATTTTGCTGCTGCAATGCGAAGAACTGGCCGTGATCGACAACCTCTCGGGCAAGTTGTACCTGATCGTTTACGCCGATCCGCGCCAAAGCGAAGCCTACGCCAATGGCAAAAAGCGCTTGCGCGATCTGAAAAACCGCTTGCGCCAGCCGGTATTGGCCCCTGAAGTTCTGCCCAGCCCAGGCCATCCGGCGGTGCGTGATTTTGCCAAGGCCGATTACATCCGTGCGGTGGAGCGTGCCAAAGCGTTGATCGCCGAGGGCGATTTCATGCAGGTGCAGGTCGGGCAACGCATCAAGAAGCGTTACACCGAATCGCCGCTTTCCTTGTATCGGGCGTTGCGCTCCCTGAACCCCAGCCCTTATATGTACTACTACCAGTTTGGCGATTTTCAGGTGGTGGGGGCTTCGCCGGAGATTCTGGTTCGGCAGGAAAAGTTGCCCCCACGCTCCCCCGTTGAAGGTGGGTCGCTGTCACCCGACGGGACCGCTGCGCCTGGGCAAAAGATCACCATTCGCCCTTTGGCGGGTACACGGCCCCGCGCTGCCGATGCCGAACAAGACAAAGCGGTGGAGCAGGAGCTGGTCGACGACCCGAAGGAACGTGCCGAACACGTGATGCTGATCGATTTGGCGCGCAATGACATTGGCCGAATTGCCCAAATTGGCAGCGTAAAAGTTACCGAGGCGTTTGCCGTGGAGCGTTATAGCCACGTGATGCACATTGTGAGCAACGTGGAAGGCATTTTGAAAGATGGCGCAGATGGCCGGCCTTTGAGCGCCATGGACGTGCTCAAGGCCACCTTTCCGGCCGGAACACTCACCGGTGCGCCCAAAGTGCATGCCATGGAGCTCATCGATCAGTTGGAACCGATCAAGCGGGGCATCTATGGAGGGGCCTGTGGTTATGTCAGTTTTGCAGGCGACATGGACGTGGCTATCGCGATCCGCACCGGTATCGTGAAAAACCAGACACTCTACGTGCAAGCCGCTGCGGGCGTGGTGGCTGATTCAGTGCCGGAGCTGGAATGGCGAGAGACCGAAGCCAAGGCGCGCGCGCTGATTCGGGCTTCAGAGCTGGTTGAGGAGGGTCTGGAATGAATACCGACAAAGAACAGCGGCAATTCCCCGCCGGGCCGCCCCAAGGGGAATTAGCCCCCTCGGGGGGCAGCGCAGCACACGAAGTGGCAAGCGTGGGGGCAAAATTCCCCGTCGGGCCGCCCCAAGGGGAATTAGCCCCCTCGGGGGGCAGCGCAGCACACGAAGTGGCAAGCGTGGGGGCGATGAACTCCAGACTCTTGATGATCGACAACTACGACAGCTTCACCTATAACATCGTTCAATATTTTGGCGAGCTGGGCGCAGAGGTCACAGTGTTTCGCAACGATGAAATCACCGTAACAGCGCTGGATGCGATGCACAAAAAAGGTGGCTTTGACCGATTGTGCATCTCGCCCGGGCCTTGCACGCCCAATGAGGCGGGTATTTCGGTGGCAGCCATTCAACATTTTGCCGGCAAGTTGCCCATTTTGGGCGTTTGCCTTGGGCACCAAAGCATTGGCGCAGCCTTTGGCGGCAAGATCATCAAGGCGCAGGCGCTGATGCACGGCAAAACCAGCGTGATCAGTACCAAGCAAATCGGTGTGTTTGCTGGTTTGCCGCCGCAATTCACAGTGAACCGCTACCATTCATTGGCCATCGAGCGGGCCACATGCCCGGCCGATCTGGAAGTGACGGCCTGGACAAACGACGGTGAGATCATGGGGGTGCGCCACACGGGTTTTGCGCAGGCGGTTCGTATCGAAGGCGTACAGTTTCACCCGGAGTCGATCCTGACCGAGCACGGACACGCGATGTTGAAAAATTTTCTGTTTTGATGTATTTGTGTATTTTTAATTCAAAAAATAGTCATTTATGTTATATTAAACATAGCTGATTGTGCAATTATTACGTGGACAATAGGCCTTTTTAAATATGATAATTGACCTCAGAAGTGATACTGTCACCCGTCCCACTGCTGCCATGCTCGATGCGATGGGGTCTGCCCCGGTGGGTGACGATGTTTTTGGTGACGACCCCACCGTCAACGTCTTGCAAGACAAACTTGCAGCGATGCTCGGTTTTGAGGCGGCGCTGTTCGTGCCCACCGGCACCATGAGCAACTTTTGCGCCATCGTTAGCCACTGCCAGCGCGGCGAGGAATACATCGTTGGGCAAAACGCGCATTGCTACCGCATGGAAGGCGGCGGCGCAGCTGTTTTTGGCAGTGTGCAGCCGCAGCCCCTGACGAATCAGGCCGATGGCAGCCTGGCTTTGGCCGAGATCGAAGCCAATATCAAACCCGATGACGCCCACTTTGCCATCACCCGTCTGCTGGCCCTTGAAAACACCATCGGCGGCAAGGTGTTGCCTTTTGATTATTTGCAGCAAGCCACGCGGCTGGCCAAATCGAGGGGGCTGAACGCCCACCTGGACGGGGCCCGGTTGTTCAACGCCGCTGTGGCGCAGGCCGGGAAAGCACAGCCCGAAAACCTGCGAGCAGCCGCCGCCGCCGGGCCGCCCCAAGGTGGCGACGGCCCCCTCGGGGGGCAGCGAACCACACAAAGTGGGGAGCGTGGGGGCGCCATTTATGCACATGCCCGCGCAATTGCTCAAAATTTCGACAGTGTTTCGGTTTGCCTGAGCAAGGGCTTGGGCACACCGGCGGGTAGTGTGTTGTGCGGCACCAGCGCGCTGATCAAACGCGCACACCGCTGGCGCAAAATGTCGGGCGGCGGCATGCGTCAAGCCGGATTTTTGGCGGCAGCCGGCATCTATGCGCTTGACCACCACGTGTTGCGCCTGGCAGATGACCATGCCTTGGCCCAGCGGTTTGCCACGGGCATCGCGGGTATTGAGGGCCTGAAAGTCGAAGCCCCACAAACCAACATCGTTTTTGTGGAGCTAGAAGGCGCCGCCAAAGACCAAGCGGCGGCTTTCATTGCCCATCTCAAAGCGAGCGGCATACTGGTTACCGGCCTTTACAAACTGCGGTTTGTGACGCATCTGGACGTGGATGCCGCTGGCATCGATACCGCCGTGGCGGCCATTCGCCATTTTTTCAAGGCCAAAGGCTGACCGAGGCCGACCCGCGCAGTCTGTCAACGCCGATGCCGATTTCAAGCCAGAAAGCTCTGCCCATGAACGCCCCCGTACCCTCCGTGGCCAGCAAAATCACCCCGCAAGAGGCTCTGTTGCGCACCATCGAGCACCGCGAAATTTTTCATGACGAAATGCTCACCGTGATGCGCCAGATCATGAGCGGCGACATGTCGCCCGTGATGATGGCTGCGCTGATCACCGGGCTGCGGGTAAAGAAGGAAACCATTGGCGAAATTACTGCGGCAGCCGAGGTCATGCGCGAGTTCTCCACCAAGGTGGAGGTGGCCGATAAAACCCATTTGGTTGATATTGTGGGCACTGGCGGCGATGGCTCGCACACCTTCAATATCAGCACCTGCGCCATGTTTGTGGCGGCAGCTGCGGGCGCCAAGGTCAGCAAACATGGCGGGCGCAGCGTTAGCAGCAAAAGTGGTAGCGCCGACGTGATGGAGGCGTTGGGTGTCAATATTCACCTAAGCCCGGCGCAGATTGCACGTTGCATCGACGAAGTGGGCGTGGGTTTCATGTTTGCGCCCAATCACCACCCGGCCATGAAAAACGTCGCGCCCATTCGAAAAGAGCTGGGTGTGAAAACGATTTTCAACATCTTGGGGCCATTGACCAATCCGGCTGGCGCACCCAACATTCTGATGGGTGTTTTCCACGCCGATTTGGTTGGCATACAGGTACGCGCCTTGCAGCGCCTGGGTGCCCAGCATGCCCTGGTGGTGTTTGGCAAAGACGGCATGGATGAGATTACCCTGGGCGCTTCCACCCTGGTCGGCGAGCTCAAACACGGCGTTATTTCAGAATACGAAATCCATCCGGAAGATTTTGGGCTGCAAATGGCGAGCAACCGCATGCTCAAGGTCGATACCGCTGAACAATCCAAAACCATGCTGCTGGCGGTGCTGGATGGCGCGCCCGGCCCGGCCAAAGAAACCGTGGTGCTCAATGCCGGTGCGGCGCTGTATGTGGCTGGTCGGGTCGACTCCATCGCCCAAGGCATCGTCAAAGCGCGCCAGGCCATCGATTCGGGTGCGGCCAAAGCCAAACTGGCGGCCTTGGTGGCGGCCTCCCAGGTCGTTTGAAGCGCCAAAGCGGGCGAACGCATCCGGTGTATGGCCAAACTGTATTTCCGCTATGCCGCCATGAACGCAGGCAAATCGACCGAACTGCTCAAAGACGCACACAACTACGAAGAGCGTGGCTTGGGCGTGCGTTTGTTCACTGCCAAAATTGACACGCGGGCAGGCGAGGGCGAGATCTATTCACGCCTGGGGCTGCGACGGATGGGCGAGAGTTTTGACGAAACGACCGATTTTGATGCCCTGTTGGCGCAAGATTCCGGCGCTTCGCCAACCCCTACGCCAACTGGCGCCGGTAGCGCAAAGCCGATCGCTTGCGTTTTTATCGACGAAGCCCAGTTCCTGACACCGGGCCAGGTTGAGCAACTGCATCGCCATGCGCACTTGCATGATTTGCCCATCATCTGTTACGGTTTGCGCAGCGATTTTTTGGGCCAAGCCTTTCCCGGCGCTGCCGCGTTGCTAACGCTGGCCGACAGCCTGGACGAGCTCAAAACCATCTGCGCGTGCAAGAAAAAAGCCAGTATGAACGCCCGGCTGGATGGCGCAGGCCAACGCGTGCGCTCGGGCGCTCAGGTTCATATTGGTGGCAATGAATCGTATGTGGCCATGTGCCCTGCTTGTTTTTATAGGGAAAAGTAATGTCAGACATACTCGACAAAATCGTTGCCGTCAAACGCGACGAAATCGCCCAGGCGATGAAGAAAATGCCGCTGGCTAACATGCGGTCCAATGCCGAATCCAGGGTACTCACGCGCGATTTTGTCGGTGCTTTGCGCGCCAAAGTCGTCAAAGGCCAGGCCGCCGTGGTCGCCGAGATCAAAAAAGCAAGTCCCTCCAAAGGCATCTTGCGGGCAGACTTCATACCGGCGGACATCGCACAAAGTTATGCCGAACACGGCGCGGCTTGTCTGTCGGTTTTGACAGACCGGCAGTTCTTTCAGGGCGAGCCCGATTTTTTAAAGCAGGCCCGTGCCTCTTGCCAACTGCCGGTGTTGCGCAAGGATTTCATGGTGGATGCCTACCAAATCTATGAATCGCGGGCGATGGGTGCCGATGCCGTGCTGCTCATCGCTGCGTGCCTGGACGACGCCCAGATGGCCGAGCTGGAATGGGTGGCCCGCTCGCTCGACATGGCGGTTTTGGTGGAGGTGCATGACCGTGCAGAGGCCGTACGGGCGTTGAAACTCAAAACACCCTTGTTAGGCATCAACAACCGCAACCTGAAAACCTTTGACGTAACGCTGGACACCACCCTTCAATTGCTCAAAGACCTGCCCGAACTGAGCAGCGCCGAGCGTTTGGTGGTGACCGAAAGCGGCATCATGCAGCGTGCCGATGTGTTGCGGATGCGCGAAGCGAATGTCCACGCCTTCTTGGTCGGTGAAGCGTTCATGCGTGCCCCTGAGCCTGGTGAAGCGCTGCACGCCATGTTTTCGTAAAAATACATATTTAAACATTAAACATACTATATTTTGTATATTTTTGATATCTTAATTGAAGCTATCAATGGAATATAAATATGAATAATGGCCGATTTTTTGAAATAGTACATTGAATATAGATTTATTTGAATCTGAGGTGTCGGAAGCCCCCCGCCTGAAGGCATGGGAGCCCGCTCAATGGGCCGTTGATGCCAGTTGGCAGCCGCTTGTTTCGGGCTTTTTTGAGCAGCGTCAAGGTCAGCAATTGGGGGGTGCCATTGCCAAAAGGTTGGTGCAGGGCGCTGTCATCTACCCGCCTGAGCCCCTCTGGGCGTTGGCGCTTACGCCGCTGGAGCAGGTCAAAGTGGTGATCCTTGGGCAGGACCCCTATCATGGGCCATATCAAGCGCAGGGTTTGGCATTCTCGGTCGGCTCAGGTGTCAAAATTCCTCCATCACTTCGCAACATCTTCAAAGAAATCGCGCGAGATGACGCGTTAAAGGCGCCGCAAACTTCTCGCGCGTCCGCCCCCGCAAACGGCGCTTTGCAACGCTGGGCCAGGCAGGGCGTCTTGCTGCTCAACTCCTGCCTGACGGTAGAAAAAGGTCAACCCGCCAGTCACGCAAAATTGGGTTGGGAAGTGCTTACTGACAAAATTATTCAAGCTGTTTGGGTATTGAAGCAGCCCGTGGTGTTCTTGTTGTGGGGTGCTCACGCACAATCCAAGCGGGTCTTCATGACCGCAGGCGCCCCCGGTTCCGACAGTCATGGCCCCCATCTGGTTTTGACCGCCAATCACCCGTCGCCGCTGTCGGCATTGCGGCCGCCGCAGCCTTTTGTCGGATGTGGGCATTTTTCCAAAGCCAATCAGCATCTTCAGGCCCACGGTCGTTCGCCGATCCAGTGGTAATTCTTCAGCCGCCAAATTTCATGGCATAATCTATGGTTCACTAAAGGAGAGGTGGCCGAGTGGTTAATGGCAGCAGACTGTAAATCTGCCCTCTTACGAGTACGCTGGTTCGAATCCAGCCCTCTCCACCAGTGATGCAGATTTGAAGCCGGATGTGAAGTTGATTGTTGATCTAGGGTTTGCGGGGTTCGTATAGTGGTAATACCTTAGCCTTCCAAGCTAAAGCGAGGAGTTCGATTCTCCTACCCCGCTCCAGTTGGAGGGTATTGGAAGGATGGTATCGGAAGGTTGGGGCTAAGTTTGTTTGTTGAGGGTGACAGTTTTCTTTTCCAAATCGTCATGAAATTAGGCGGAGAGCCGCAGACAGTGCTTCAGGCACGGCAAGGCGATGCAGCGACGTATCCTGGCGATTTGGAAAAGAAAAAGCCCATTTGGCTCAGTGGCAGAGCACTCCCTTGGTAAGGGAGAGGTCCCGGGTCCGATTCCCGGAATGGGCACCAGTTTTGTGAATATCCTTGTGAATAGATTTGTCAATATTGGAGTTTGATAATGGGAAAAGAAAAGTTTGCACGCACCAAGCCGCACATGAACGTGGGCACCATTGGCCACGTTGACCACGGCAAGACCACGTTGACTGCAGCCATCACCACCGTGCTGGCCGCCAAATACGGTGGACAGGCCAAAGCCTAT
>JANOVW010000639.1:0-3766 GCA_031417575.1 Rhodoferax sp.
AATGTCCACTTCCATGGCGTTGACGCGCGCTTCGGTGGCGACGACTTCATCGGCGGCCTCAATGCTGAACTGCGAGAGTGCGTAAATCGCCTGGCGAATCTGCGATTCGACCAGGCCGCCCAGCTCCATCACGCGGCTGGAAACGCCAGCCAGTTCGCTGTCGAATTGAGTTGAGAGGTGTTTTTCGGGCATGTGTTTCCTGCTTGAACTATTGGGGCTCTGTTAGCCGAAACGGCCTGTAATGTAGTCTTCCGTTTCCTTGCGCTTGGGCTTGAAGAACATCTGCTCGGTGTCGCCAAACTCGATCAAATCTCCCAGGTACATGTAGGCGGTGTAATCACTGCAACGGGCCGCCTGCTGCATATTGTGGGTGACGATAACCACGGTGTAGTCAGCCGCCAGCTCGGTGATGAGCTCCTCAATTTTGCCAGTTGAAATCGGATCGAGCGCCGAGCAAGGCTCATCCAGCAGCAGCACCTGCGGCTTGATGGCAATACCGCGTGCAATACACAAGCGCTGTTGTTGCCCACCCGACAGGCTGGCGCCGCTCTGGTTGAGCTTGTCTTTCACTTCGCCCCACAAGGCCGCCTTGCGCAGCGCCCATTCCACGCGGTCATCCATGTCAGACGCGCCCAGGTCTTCAAACAGGCGCACGCCAAAGGTGATGTTGTCGTAAATCGACATCGGGAAAGGCGTGGGTTTCTGGAACACCATGCCGATATTCGCCCGAATCAGCGCAACATCTTTTTTGGAGGTGAGCAGGTTCTCGCCATCCACCAAAATCTGGCCTTCGGCGCGCTGCTCGGGGTACAGCTCGAACATGCGGTTGAAGGTGCGCAGCAAAGTGGATTTGCCGCAACCCGAAGGGCCGATGAAGGCCGTTACCTTTTTCTCGGGAATCTCGAGGTTGATGTCCTTCAGGGCCCTGAATTTTCCGTAGAAAAAATTCAGGTCTTTGACAGAGATTTTGGCCGGAGCCTGGATGGCAGCAGTTGACATGGGTAGGATCTTGTAGGGTCTCAGACGGATGAGTCTTAGTTCTTTTCGCGGGTCAGGAAACGCGCCAGGATATTCAGGCCCAGCACCGCCAGGGTGATCAGGAAAACCCCTGCCCAGGCCAGTTTTTGCCAGTTCTCATAGGGGCTCATGGCGAACTTGAAGATGGTTACCGGCAGGCTGGCCATGGGTTCTGTCATTGAGGATGTCCAGAACTGGTTGTTCAGCGCGGTAAACAGCAAAGGCGCAGTCTCACCGGCGATGCGGGCCACGGCCAGCAAGATGCCCGTCACCACACCCGCACGGGCTGCCTTGAGGGTAATGCTCAAAATCACTTTCCACTTGGGCGAACCCAGGGCATACGCGGCCTCGCGCAGGCCAGAGGGGACCAGCTGCAACATATTTTCAGTGGTGCGTATCACCACAGGAATAACGATGAGCGCCAGCGCCAGCGCACCGGCCAAACCCGAAAACGATTTGAACCGTGACACCACCACGGCGTAGACAAACAGGCCAATCACGATGGAAGGTGCGGATAGCAGAATATCGTTCACAAACCGTGTCCCATTGGCTAACCAGCCATCCAGGCCCCGTTTGGTGTCATATTCGGCCAGATAGATGCCTGCCATGATGCCAATTGGGGTGCCGATAAAGGCAGCCACCATCACCATCAAAAAGGAGCCATACAAGGCATTGGCGATTCCCCCGGCCTCGTTCGGCGGCGGTGTCATTTCGGTCAGGGTCATCAAGGTCAGGCCGCCGATGCCCAGCCTGATGGTTTCCCACAGAATCCAGACCAGCCATACCAGGCCAAAACACATGGCTGCCAACGAGAGCGCCAAAGCGACGGTGTTCACCTTTTTGCGGTGCGCAAATTTCGCTTCGCGCGCCACCTGTGCGGCCTGCTGGTTTTGCAAAAGCTCGCTCGTGCTCAAGCTCATGTTTTGGCCCCTTCATTTTTCCGAAGCTGCGACAACAGCACTTTGGAGAGCGACAGCACCACAAAAGTAATGAAGAACAACACCAGGCCCAAGTACATCAGCGCCGCCTGGTGCAGGCCTTCACCCGCTTCGGCAAACTCATTGGCCAGAGCCGAGGTAATGCTGTTCGCCGCCTGGAACAGGCTCAAGGAATCGAGCTGGTTCATGTTGCCGATCACAAAGGTGACCGCCATGGTTTCACCCAGCGCGCGGCCCAAGCCGAGCATGATGCCGCCAATCACCCCAGCCTTGGTGTAGGGCAACACCACGCGAGACATCACCTCCCAGGTGGTGGAACCCAAGCCGTAGGCTGATTCCTTGAGCAGTGCTGGTGTCACGTCAAACACGTCCCGCATGACCGACGCAATAAAAGGAATGATCATGATGGCCAAAATGATGCCCGCCGACAAGATGCCAATACCCACGGGTGGGCCGGATACCAAAGCCCCCAAGTACGGAACACCGTTTAACAACTGCTGCAACGGCTGCTGCACGTAGGTAGCCAAAATGGGCCCGAACACCAGCAAACCCCACATGCCGTAAACGATGGACGGCACCGCCGCCAGCAACTCAATGGCGGTACCCAAGGGCCGCTTCAGCCAGGCGGGTGATAACTCGGTAAGGAACAACGCAATGCCAAAACTCACCGGCACGGCGATGAGCAACGCAATGAAGGAAGTGGCCAGGGTGCCGTAAATCATCACCAGCCCGCCGTATTCCTGCTTGACCGGATCCCACGTGGTGCTGGTCAGGAACCCCAGGCCATATTTCTCAATGGCTGGCCAGGCACCGATGGTCAACGAGGTCATGATGCCCAGCAACAGGGCCAAAGTCAGAAACGCGGCGGCCTTGGCCAAGAAGCCAAAGACCCGGTCTGCCATCGGCCCGCCGAACAACGCAGGTTTGGAAGGAGGAGTGTTCATGGAACGAGTAGCGCCCCGCCGCGACGACATGTCCGGCACATCAAGGACGGCTGTGGCCGGAAGTGTAGAAGACATGTCGACGGGTGGCGAGATCGGGTTTGGGAATCCGTACGGTCAATCCGTGGCAGACTTCACTTGATGGCAATCGGTTTGCCCGATGCATCTTTGATGTCGCCCCAGGCCTTGGCCACAATCAGCTTGACCGAAGCGGGCATGGGCACGTAATCCAGGTCGTCAGAGACCTTGTCGCCATTTTTATAGGCCCACTCAAAAAACTTCAGTGATGCGGCGGCTTTTTCAGGCTTGTCTTGCGCTTTGTGCATCAGGATAAAGGTGGCACCGGTGATGGGCCAAGAATCTTTGCCCGGCTGGTTGGTCAGAATCTGGTAGAAACTTTTGGCCCAATCGGCACCCGCGGCGGCGGCCTTGAAGCCTGAGTCATCCGGCGCGGCAAACACACCGGCGGAGTTTTGCAGCAACGCATAGGTCATTTTGTTTTGTTTGACATAGGCGTATTCAAGGTAACCGATCGAGTTGGGCAGGCGGCCCACAAATGCGGCCACGCCTTCATTGCCTTTGCCACCGGCACCGGTAGGCCAATTCACCGCCGTGCCCTCACCCACCTTGCTTTTCCACTCGGCGTTGACCTTGCTCAGGTAGTTGGTGAAGATGAAGCTGGTACCCGAACCGTCAGCGCGTCGCACGGGCGCAATGGCGGCATCGGGCAGATTCAGCGACGGGTTAAGCGCCTTGATGGCCGCGTCGTTCCATTTCACGATTTTGCCCAGGTAAATGTCGCCCAACACCTGGCCATTGAGCTTGAGTTCGCCCGGCTTGATACCCACAATATTGACCACCGGCACCACG
>JANOVW010000640.1:0-1551 GCA_031417575.1 Rhodoferax sp.
CCACGCACGCGCCAGGCGTATTCACCGCCCGCATCCAGCATGCCCTCCAGAACCGGGTCGGCGCTGAAAGCCCCTTTGTGCATGCGAATCGCCTCTTCGGCAATCTCAAACACGCCAATGCCTTGCACCTTGCTGGGCGTGCCGGTGAAATACTTGTCAATGGTTGCGCTGTTCAGGCCAATCACCTCAAACAACTGGGCACCGCAATAACTCATGTAGGTGCTCACGCCCATCTTGGACATGATTTTGCTCAAGCCTTTGCCCACAGCTTTGACGTAGTTGTAAATGGCTTTGTCAGCGCTCAAATCGCCGGGCAGTTCCTTGTGGATGCTGGCCAGGGTTTCCATCGCCAGGTAGGGGTGTACGGCTTCCGCGCCGTAACCTGCCAACACGGCAAACTGGTGCACTTCGCGGGCGGTACCTGTTTCGACCACCAGGCCGGCTGTGGTGCGCAAGCCTTCTCGCACCAGGTGCTGATGAACGGCCGACAGCGCCAGCAGCGCCGGAATCGCCACCTGCGTGGCATTCAGGTTGCGGTCGCTGATGATGAGGATGTTTTTGCCACCTTTGATGGCATCCACCGCTTCGGCGCAAAGCGAGGCCAGTTTGGCCTCCACGCCTTCGCGGCCCCAGGCCAGCGGGTAGGTGATGTCCAGGTTGTAGCTGCGGAACTTGCCTTGCGTGTATTTCTCGATGTCGCGCAGCTTGGCCATGTCGGCAAAATCCAGCACGGGTTGCGCCACTTCCAGGCGCATCGGCGGGTTGACCTGGTTGATGTCCAGCAGGTTGGGCTTGGGGCCAATAAAGCTGACCAGACTCATCACAATGGCTTCGCGGATCGGGTCGATCGGCGGGTTGGTCACCTGTGCGAAGAGTTGCTTGAAGTAGTTATAGAGCGGTTTGTTTTTATCGCTCAAAACCGCCAGCGGACTGTCGTTGCCCATGGAGCCAATGCCTTCTTCGCCCAATTGGGCCATCGGGCTCATCAGGAACTTGATGTCTTCCTGGGTGTAACCAAAGGCCTGTTGGCGGTCCAGCAGCGTTACAGCCATGTCTGAGGCAGAAGCCGGCTCGCCGCCGCTGCCGCCCACCACGTCATCGAGCTTGATGCGCAGGTTGTCAATCCACTGTTTGTAGGGCTTGGCGTGGGCCAGGTTGTTCTTGAGTTCCTCGTCGTCGATCATGCGGCCCTGCTCGAGGTCGATCAGGAACATCTTGCCGGGCTGCAGGCGCCATTTGCGCACGATTTTGTTTTCAGGCACCGGCAATACGCCCGATTCAGAGCCCATGATGACCAGGTCATCATCGGTGATGCAATAGCGGCTGGGGCGCAGGCCGTTGCGGTCCAGCGTGGCACCGATCTGGCGGCCATCGGTGAAGACGATGCTGGCCGGGCCGTCCCACGGCTCGAGCATGGCGGCGTGGTATTCGTAGAAGGCTTTGCGGCGCTCGTCCATGGTGGTGTGTTGTTCCCAAGGCTCGGGAATCATCATCATCACCGCCTGGCCAATCGGGTAACCGGCCATGGTGAGCAACTCGAGGCAGTTGTCA
>JANOVW010000641.1:0-2242 GCA_031417575.1 Rhodoferax sp.
CATACGCCACCGCCAGCATCCCATCATCCACCCCATGCGCCTGCGCCTTCTCCAGCATGTAGCCCTCGATGCGGTTCGCTTCAATCGGCCCGCCGTTTTCCAGGTCGCGCAGCATCGAGGCGGTCAGCATCGAGCCTGGCGCTGACAACATCGCGCGGAAGCATTCGTTGGCTGGGGTGCCATTTCTCGTGGCAATGGCGAGTGACGTCTGGACCCGTTTGGTCTAGCTAACGCCAAAGTAGCCGCCAATGGCACCAGCACACAGGATCAGGATTTTCATCGGTAAACCTCCCGCCGATTCCCCACACGTAACACCCGCACAATGATGCGCTCGTCCTGCAAGTCGCAGATGATGCGCCAGTCGCCTACGCGGTATTTCCAGTAGTTGCCCAGTTTGCTGCCCGACAGCGCCTCGCCGAGTTCGCGCGGGTTGGCGAGTGTGCTCAGGCGCTTGCGCAGAAATTCGAGAATGCGAACCTGAACCTGTTTGTCGAGCTTCTTGAGGTCTTTGACGGTATCCGGGTCAAACTCAACTGCCCAGGCCAAGCTGGCGCTCCACGTCGTCTAGCGGGATGGTCTTGCGGTTCTGGCGGGCGCGTGCTTCGGCCAGGTAATAGTCTTCCAAGTCGTCGATGAATTCCAAAATGGCTTCTCGGGCCAAAGTGGTTTTGGTTCGCCCTGTGGTTTCGGCCAGGGCATTCAAGCGAAGTTCGATGGGTTCGGGCAATCGGATGGCTAACATGGCAGGCCTTTTGCTATACGTGTATAACAATTATAGGTCGGCTGGCCACATAGCGCCACCAGGATTCAGCCACCCAGTCCGCCTATGTGCGCCATCACACCGACAGCCTTTATCCCAATGCCGATGATGGACCTGTTTCATCAAACAGGAGCTCTCCATGAACGCACGATTAAAAAGCCTGCTGGCCGCGGCCACCTTGGCTGTTGCTGGCCAGGCGGTGGCGCAGGTCACTATTTACGAAAACGACAACTACCAGGGCCGATGGTTTACCACCCAGCAACCGGTGGCAGATTTTGAGCGTTTTGGCTTCAACGAGCGCGCCTCGTCGGTGCTGGTGGTGGGCGAGCGCTGGGAGGCCTGTGAAGACGTGCGTTACGGCGGGCGCTGTGTGGTGTTGCGCCCAGGGCAATATGGCTCGTTGGCGGCGATGGGGCTCAGTGGCCGCATTACCTCGGTTCGCGCCATCGATGCCGGCCAGCGCATTCCCGACAACCGCTTTGCGCCCATGCCCATGGCATCGCAGGCCATCTTTTATGAGCGCGCCAATTTTGAAGGGCGCTCACTCACCGTGATTGACCCGCTGGAAGATTTTGCGCGCTCGGGCTTCAATGACCGGGCCTTGTCGGCCATGGTGATTGGCGACGCGTGGGAGCTGTGTGAAGACCAGGGTTTTAACGGGCGCTGTGTGATGTTGCGCCCCGGGCGCTACGCCAACCTGGCGGCGATGGGTATGAGCAACCGGCTCACCTCGGCCCGGTCCGGCAACCGGGTGGCGCGTGCGCCAGAGCCGGTGTATATGCCTGCAGCAGCTGCCCTGCCGCCGCCAGCCACGCCGCAGGTCATTTTGTATGAGCGCGAAAATTTTGAAGGGCGCTCGCTGACGCTTGACGCCCAAATCGACAATTTGCGGCGTTCAGGCTTTAACGATGCTGCCTCGTCAGCCGTGGTATTGGCCCAGCGGTGGGAGGTGTGCTCAGATGCCGGCTACCAGGGCAACTGCCTGGTGTTGCGCCCTGGGCGTTACGCCTCGATGGCCGAAATGGGTTTGAACAACAGTGTTTCGTCGGTGCGCATGGTGCAAAGCGATGCGCGGCTGGATGACCGCTACTACGCGCCGCAAGCCGCCACCGTATATGACAACCGCCGCCGCAACAACGAGCAGCTGTATGAGGTCAATGTCACCTCGGTACGCGCTGTGATGGGCCCGGCCACGCAGCGTTGCTGGGTGGAGCAAGCGCCAGTAGCGCAGAGCCGGGGCAATGCCAATGTGGGCGGCGCCGTGTTGGGGGCGCTTATCGGCGGGGTGTTGGGTCATCAGGTCGGTGGTTCAGGACGTGATGTCGCTACTGCGGGTGGTGCAGTGGTCGGCGGCTTGATTGGTGCCAACGTGGGGCGCGATGGCAGTGCACAAGCGCAGGCACCCCAAAACGTGCAACGTTGTGAAACCGCCAGCCCGCAGGCTGCACCCGCTTACTGGGACGTAGCCTACACCTTCCGGGG
>JANOVW010000642.1:0-3491 GCA_031417575.1 Rhodoferax sp.
TACGGCAGCGTGCAACGCACGGCGCAGTTTGGCCGTGCCGAAGTGGCCAAGGCGCGCAAGTGGCTAGACCCACAACCCTACGAAACGCCCTACGAGCCGATGCAGCCCCTGAGCGCCTATGCACTCGCGGCCGCGCGCCACATGCACCAATACGGCACCACGCGCCGTCATCTGGCCGAGGTGGCAGTGGCGGCACGCGGCTGGGCGCAACTGAACCCGCAGGCCTTCATGCGTGACCCGCTGACGATTGACGATGTGCTCAAGGCCCGCATGGTGAGCGACCCGTTCAGCGTGCGCGATTGCTGCCTGGTCACCGACGGCGGTGGTGCCTACGTGCTGGTGCGCAGTGATCGCGCCAAAGACCTGCAACAAAAGCCGGTTTACGTGCTGGGCAATGCCACGGCGCAGTGGCACCGGGGCATTTCGGCCATGCCCGATTTGACGGTAAGCGCCGCCAGCCAATCGGGCCGCGAAGCCTATGCCATGGCCGGTTTGCAGGCCAAAGACATCGATGTGGTGGAGCTGTACGATGCCTTCACCATCAACACGCTTCTGTTTTTGGAAGACCTGGGATTTTGCAAAAAAGGTGAAGCGGGCGCGTTTGTGGAGGGTGGCGCGATTGGCCCCGGCGGGCGCTTGCCCGTCAACACCAACGGTGGGGGATTAAGTTGCGTTCACCCTGGTATGTACGGTATCTTCGCGTTGATTGAGGCGGTGCAACAGTTGCGGGGCGAGGCCGGTGCGCGGCAGGTGAAGGGGGCCAAAACGGCCATTGCCCATGGCAATGGGGGTACCTTGTCGAGCCAATCCACGGCGATCCTTGGGATTGATTGTTAGTGTCTGTTCAGAGATTTTTGTTGTAAAAATGTTGTAATTTTGTATTTAATTACTATAATATTAGTAGCTTACAATGCAATGTTTAATTTGACAATATGCATTTTTTGTTTTTATATGTATTGGAAAATAAATAATGAGTCAAAAAACCAGGTTTTTCGCGCTGAATAAGCTTCATCTCCGGGCTCCTTGGGCCACTGTGGTGATCACGGCGCTGACGCTCCTGTCGGCACTCGTCTTGAACCCGGCAGCCGCCCAAACGGCTGTTCCTGCCACGGTGAAGCTGGTGGTGGGCTACGCCCCGGGCGGCCCGGTCGATACGGCGGCACGCCAGTTTGCACCGCACTTTGCCCGCGAACTCGGCGTCACCGTGGTGGTTGACAACCGCCCCGGCGCAGCGGGCGCGGTGGGCGGCGACTCGGTGGCCAAATCGGTTTACAACGCGCCGGGGGGCCTGTTGCTCTTTTTTGCAGCCAGCCCCACAGTAACCATCTCGCCGCACCTCTTGAAGGCCATGCCGTTTGACCCGGTCAAAGACATCACGCCCATTGCGCCGCTCATCAGTTATGCCAATGTGCTGGTGGTGAATAAAACCCAACCCTACAAAACCCTGCCCGAGCTCATCGCGTATGCCAAGGCCAACCCCGGCAAGGTAACTTATGGCTCGGCCGGCATTGGCGCGAGCAACCACTTGAGCGGTGAACTGCTGGCGGCCCGCACCGGCACCGTGATGACCCACGTGCCCTACAAAGGCAGCGCCCCCGCCATGACCGACGTGATCGGCGGCCAGATCAGCATGATGTTCGATATCCCCAACGTGGCGCGTGGCCATATTGCGGGCGGCAAGGTGGCGCCGTTTGCGGTGACTTCGCGCGAGCGCAATGCCTCCATGGCCAGCGTGCCTACCCTGTTGGAACTTGGCGTACCTGATTACGACGTGACCGGCTGGTTTGCCCTGTTTGGCCCGCCCAAAATGCCTGCTGACTTGTTGGCCCGCCTGAATGATGCCGCCCGTAAGGCGCAGGCCAACGAAGAACTCAAAACGCGTTGGGTTGAATCAGGCTTTGACATCTGGATCGCCACACCCCAAGTTTTGGGTGATCGCCTGGCCAAAGAACTGGCCCTGTGGGGGCCCGTCACCAAGGGGATCGAAAAACAATAACCATTCATTAGGGTCAGATTCCAATCAGTACAAATCGGCACGTCTTGATGCGAAAAAGTATTCATTGGAATCTGACCCTCATTCATTGGGCTGCCCTTTTGCTGTGGGTCGGGCCTGCAAAGGCGGTGGACGTGACCGGCCTATTGGATTTGCGGCTGTTTGCAACCGATACGCAACAAAGCTGGATGGGGGCGGGCTTGGACAAGGCCCGGTTCGACGCGGGCCTGGGCAGGCTGCGTCTGGGCGGCGCTTTCCTGAAGGTCGATGGCGATGTGTCAGATTCTGTTTCGGGAACCCTGGTGCTCAGCGCCCAAGATGACCGCAAAGGCATGCTGGATGTGAATGAGGCCTTCGTCAGCTGGAACCCGGTGCCCACCAGTGCCTGGAAATCGCGGGTTCGGGCGGGGGCGTTTTTTCCGGTCACCAGCATCGAATTTGACTACGGCAGCATCAGCTGGACGCCGCGGGACACCATTTCCAGCTCAGCGATCAACAGCTGGATTGGCGAAGAACTGCGCACCGTTGGGCTGGAATACCGTTTGCACCACAACGGCCGGCAGGTGGGGTCGAAACACGATTTTGGCTTCACCGCCGCCGTATTCGGCGCCAATGACCCGGCGGGCTCGTTGTTGGCCTGGCGCGGCTGGTCCGTCAGCGACCGCATCACCGGGGTCAAAGAGGCGATTCCGTTGGCCAATTTGCCGGGTTTTGCACCTACGGGCGCGATTGCCAGCCAAACCCGCAGCATCAATGAATTTCGGGAACTAGACCAGCGCCTGGGTTTTTATTGGGGTGCAGATTACGCCTACGCGGGCCAGTTTGAAGCTGCTGTGATGCGGTATGACAACCGGGGTGACCCGATGGTGATTGCCAGTGGCCAATACGCTTGGCTCACCCGTTTCAACCATGTCAGCGCCAGGCTGAAACAACTTGGCCCCTGGGCGCTTTCAATGCAGGCTTTGCAGGGTGACACACTGATGGGGCCGGGTGCCGTGTATCTTGATTTCAACGCCTGGTTTTTGTTGGCAAGCCGTCCGCTGGGGCCTGGCACTCTGGCCTTGCGGTACGACAAGTTCAGTGCCACAGAACGTACCGCCGATATCGTTCCACTTGATCCGAACAGCGAAGACGGGCAAGCTTTGGCCATTGCCTACCACTGGAAGATCAGCCCGGCGGTGTCATTGGTTTCAGAATTTTTGACGGTACAAAGTGACCGCCCGGCGCGCGCGCTGGTCGGCGCGGCGGCGCGCCGGGTCGAACACAGCCTGACGGCCAGCCTGCGCTGGCGCTTTTGAAAGCGCATCGCCGTTTTGGGTATTTTGGATGTTTAACAAAAGGAGTGCGCAATGCGAATCTCAGGCTTGAAGGCTTATTTCCACGTTCCCCTGCTTGCCCTGTTGCCATTGGCGCTGGCAAGCTGCGCCAGCATGACCGAACCCGAAGGGCCGCCGCGCAAGGAAATGGTTTTTGCGGTCACGGCCGGCATGGAGCTGAT
>JANOVW010000643.1:0-9502 GCA_031417575.1 Rhodoferax sp.
GCTCAAGGCCGTGGCGCAAGCCACTGTCGAACGCAACAGCGTTGACGTGGCCAAATCACTTGAACTGATTTTGAAAGCCGAGCCCGAGGCGGTGGTGCAGATCGGGGCCTACAAAGCGGTGGCCGAATTCATCAAGCAGGCTAAAGGCAAAGGGTTTGGCGGGCAATTTTTCAACGTCAGCTTCGTCGGCTCCAAGGCGCTGGCTGATGAGTTGGGTGACGCCGGCCGCGGCGTGGTGATATCGCAGGTGGTGCCTTTCCCGTACGGCGGCAACAACGCCGTGGTACGGGACTACCAGCAGCGCATGGGCGAACTCGGTCAAAAAGAGTTCGATTTCTCCAGTTTTGAAGGCTTTCTCACGGCCCGTGTATTGGTCGAAGGTTTGCGCCGTGCTGGCCGCAATTTGACCCGCGAAGGCCTGATTTCCGGCTTGGAAACCATGAAAGACGTGAATTTGGGCGGCTTCACCGTGAATTACAGCGCCACCGACCATCAAGGTTCAAACTTCACGGATCTGACGATCATTGGCGCTGGCGGGAAATTCATCCGCTAAGCGCCTGGGCAACTGGGCACAACCAATCCGCAACCGGGGCGCCATCAGCCCCGGCCTGAGATGCGGCCCGGCTTTAGGCGCTCAGGTGTTTGCCGACGATACCGGCCAGTTCAAACATCGTCACCTGCGGCTTGCCGAACACGGCCAGCAGTTTCGCGTCGGCATTCACGTTGCGTTTGTTGGCGGCGTCTTGCAGGCCGTTGGCTTTGATGTAATCCCACAGTTTTTTGATCACCTGCGGGCGGGCCACGGCCTCGGCACCAATCACAGCGGCCAGCGCGGCGCTGGGTTGTAGTCCCACAGAGGTAGAAGGTTTCTTGGCCGCTGTTTTACGCGGCGCTGCGGCCTTTTTAGCCGCTGGCTTCTTGGCCGCTGGTTTCGCGGTGGTTTTAGCAGGCGCCCTTGAGGTTCTTGCCGCTTTTGTAGAGGCTGCATCTCCACTGGTAGCTGCTTTTTTGGTAGCGTTTGTTGCCTTGCCAAACGGTGTTTTGGTGGTTTTGCCAGCGGCTGCCGTCTTGCGGGGCGGGAATTTGGAGGGCGCAAATTCAAAATTGACCTTGCCCGCTTCGGCATCCCAGGCCAACATGGCCTTGAAGCCGCGGCGGGTGCGCATGGACACAAACTTGTCCAGCAAATCGGTCTTGCCGACCGTCAGCAGTTTGACAATCTGCGCCCGCTCAATCGGCTGCTGCAAAATCACCTGGCCGGTCTTGAAGTCGCATGAAGGCGTAGGATTCTCAAGTGTGGGCACTGACTTTGTGCACACATAGTTTTTACCGTGCTCGAAGACGCCAGCGCCACATTTGGGGCATTTGCCCAACGATTCCTGCGCCGAAAAATCGATGATTTCGCCTGATTCTTCGCCCTTTTTGTCGTCGCCAAAGTCAAATTCGAGTTTGTAGTTTTGGGTCTCGTCGTCAAACTTGATGACCATTTCAGCCGTGAACGGCCAACCCGCTTTGGAGCGGAAACCATCCAGCGGCCCGATTTTGCGGTCGCGCAGGAACTGCTCGACCTCGGCCACTTCAAAGGTGCGCCCGGCGGGCGTTTTGCCAAAGGAAAAGCCGCAGCCTTCTGCTGCACCGCTGGCACCGGTGCAGGTGTAGCGGCGGTAGTTTTCCTTGACGATGCCGCCGCAATTGGGGCAGGGCGCTGCCAGGGTGGCGTAGTCGCCCGGAATGGTGTCGCGGTCATATTCTTTGGCCTTTTTCACCATGCGTTCGGTCATGGCGGCAATTTCGGCCATGAACGTTTCACGGCTGAGCTGCCCGTGTTCCATCTGGTTCAGCTTGTATTCCCATTCGCCAGTCAATTCGGCCTTGGAGAGCTCCTCCACGCCTAGCCCGCGCAAAAGCGTCATCAACTGAAAGGCTTTGGCGGTGGGGATCAACTCCCGGCCATCACGCAGCATGTATTTTTCGTTGATCAAACCTTCAATGGTGCTGGCTCGCGTTGCCGGTGTTCCCAAGCCTTTTTCGTGCAAGGCGGCGCGCAGGTCGTCGTCTTCCACGGTTTTGCCGGCGTTTTCCATCGCGCCCAGCAGCGTGGCTTCTGAATAACGTGCCGGTGGTCGGGTTTTGAGGCCTTTGGCATCCGCTTCTTCAGTTTTTACCTTTTCACCGGGTGCGACGGGCACCAGGCTCTGCCCTTTGTCGCCGTCTTTGGCATCAGCCACCTCGTCGGCCGCTTCTTTGCCGTAAATAGCCAGCCAGCCGGGTTTGACCAGCACTTTCCCCTCGGTCTTGAAACTATGTCCGGCTGCAACAGAAATACGGGTGGTTACCTCGTATTCCGCGCTGGGGAAAAACACCGCCATGAAGCGGCGCACCACCAGGTCATACAGCTTTTGCTCCGCGTCGCTCAGGCCCGACGGGGCTTGCAGGGTAGGGATGATGGCAAAGTGATCACTCACCTTGCTGTTGTCAAAAATGCGCTTGCTGGCCTTGACGTAGTTGCCCTTCACGGCTTGTGCGGCAAACGGGGCCAGGTGTTTCATGCCGCTTTTGGCCAGCATTTCCAGGGTGTTCTTGACCACCGGCACGTAGTCTTCGGGCAAGGCCCGGGAGTCGGTTCGCGGGTAGGTCAGCGCCTTGTGGCGTTCATACAGGCTTTGCGCGATCGACAGGGTGGTTTTGGCCGAAAAGCCGAATTTTCCATTGGCTTCGCGTTGCAGGCTGGTGAGGTCGAACAAAAGGGGTGAGGCCTGGGTGGTTGGCTTGCTCTCTTCAGTCACGCTGGCGGGCAGGCCACGCACGGCGTCTGCGATTTTTTGCGCGTCTTTGGCAGACCAGAGGCGGTCGGCCTTCAGTTCGGCATCTGGTTCGTCGGTGTTGCCGGCGGCGGTATTGGCTGCAGCCTTGCTCCAGCCCGGGTCAAACCACTTGCCCGGGTAAACGCCCGCCTGGGCGGCAAAGGTGGCATGGATTTCCCAATAGTCACGGCTGACGAATTTGCGGATTTGCTCTTCGCGCTCGACCACCACCGAGAGTGTGGGCGTTTGCACCCGGCCCACGGTAGTCAAAAAGAAACCACCGTCGCGCGAGTTGAAGGCCGTCATGGCCCGGGTACCGTTGATGCCAACCAGCCAATCGGCCTCAGAGCGGCAACGCGCCGCGTCAGCCAGCGGCAACATCTGTTTGTCGGTACGCAGGTTGGCGAAGCCGTCGCGAATGGCCTGCGGTGTCATGGATTGCAGCCACAGGCGGCTCACCGGCAACTTGACCTTGCTGTATTGCTGGATGAGGCGGAAGATCAGTTCGCCTTCACGCCCGGCGTCGCAGGCGTTGACAAACGCGCCCACATCCTTGCGTTTGGCCTGTTTGACGATGGCGTTCAGCCGGGTCTTGGTTTTGTCATGCGGCTTCAGGTCGAAATGTGGCGGAATGACGGGCAGGTGGGCAAAGCTCCATTTGCCGCGTTTCACGTCAAACTCTTCCGGCGCGGCGATTTCAACCAGGTGGCCTACTGCACTGGTGACGATGTAGGTATCGTTTTCAAAGTGTTCGTCGTGTTTTTCAAACTTGCCCGCGGTGGGCGTGAGTGAACGCACGATGTCTTGTGCTACCGATGGTTTCTCAGCAATTACCAGTGTTTTCATAGTTCCCATTCAATCTCAAAAAGCCGTGACTACAATTCAGCCCTTCGCGTGCGCGCACATGCGCACACGCCTGTGAGCGCACGCACGCCCCTGCGTACACGCGCGCCCACACGCACAATTCACCATACCAAATTTTTGCAAATTTTTTCCGGGCCTCGAAAAGCCCGACAAATGTTCGATCAAGGCCAGCCCGGTTCAGTCATTATTTTCAGGACACCCGACGTGAGTAAAAAACCAGCCCCAGGCGACAACCGCCGCATCCAGACCCGTCGTTCCGGCGTTCACGGCAATGGCGTTTTTGCGGTCAAAGACATCGCCGAGGGTGAAACCATCATCGAATACGTGGGTGAAATCATCACCTGGAAAGAGGCGCAGCGCCGCCATCCGCATGACCCGACCGACCCGAACCACACGTTTTACTTCCACATCGACGAAAAACACGTGATTGATGCGCTGTTTGGCGGAAATTCCTCGCGTTGGATCAACCATGCCTGTAACCCCAACTGCGAAGCCGACGAAGAAGGTGGCCGCGTCTTCATCAAGGCCCTGCGCAACATCCAGGCCGGTGAGGAACTGAATTACGACTACGGCCTGATCATCGACGAGCGCTACACCCCCAAACTGAAGGCCGAATACCCCTGCTGGTGCGGTGCCAAAAACTGCCGAGGCACTTTGCTGGCGCCCAAACGTCGGCGTTGACACCAATGGGCATTGCCGAAAGCGGGCAATTTCCCGCCGGGCCGCCCCAAGGGAAATTAGCCCCCGCGGGGGGGAGCGACCCGCAAAGCGGCGGAGCGTGGGGGCAAGAATTTCCCGCCGGGCCGCCCCAAGGGAAATTAGCCCCCTCGGGGGGCAGCGCAGCACACGAAGTGGCAAGCGTGGGGGCACCATTTCATTGGGGGGCCGAGGCCATTTGGGAAGCGGTGTTTCCGGGGTTGCCGGGGTTCACGGTGGAAATCCTGCCCGAAATCGATTCCACCAACTCGGAACTGATGCGCCGCGCCAAACTGGGGCAAACCGAGCCTATTTTGCTGGTGGCCGAACATCAAACAGCAGGGCGCGGGCGCTTGGGGCGCACCTGGCACGATGAAGGCGCATCGGGTTCACCTGCCGCGTTGATGTTCTCCCTGGGGCTGGAGCTGCAACCCAACGACTGGTCGGGGTTGTCGCTGGTAGCAGGGCTGTCGGTAGCGCAGTCTCTGCACGCCGATTTGCGGCTTAAATGGCCCAATGACATCTGGTTTGAGCAACGCAAAATGGCCGGCATTCTGATCGAGACGGCATCCTTACCGGCATCGACATCCACAGCGCCGTCGGCAGGGCCCGTCAAGCGTTACGTGGTGATTGGGGTGGGCATCAATATGGCGCTGCCAATGACCCAAGGCTTGGCGACACCGCCCGCGGGCCTGGTCGAACTGTTGCCGGGTGTCGACGCAGCCCAAGCGCTTGCAAGCCTCGTGCCGGATTTGGTGAGGCAAGTGAAACGTTTTGAAAGCAGCGGTTTTGGCGCGTTCAGGGCCCCATATGCCCAGCGCGACGGCTTGCACGGTTTGCTGGTCAACCTGAGTGATGGCCAAAGCGGTTGCGCCCAAGGTGTCGATGAAACCGGGGCGCTGCTGGTGCATACTTCCGGGGGCGTGCAAAGAATCACCAGTTCACAGGTGAGCGTACGGCCCGCCTGAAACCTACCTGATTCATCGATGCGGTTCATTCTTTTGTTGTTGGTGCTGGTCAATGGCGTGTTTTTCGCCTGGTCCCAGGGTTACCTGAAGGACTATGGTTTTGCGCCTGCGGTTGTGGGGGAACCGCAGCGAGTGGGCCAGCAAATCCGGCCCGAGGCGATTCGCCTGTTGCGCCCCGATGAGGTGCGGCGGCTCGATGCTACGGCAGCCGCCCGCACTGCTGAATGCCTGCAGGCCGGGCCACTGGACGAAGGACAAGCCCAGACCGTGCGCCAAGCCTTGCAAACCGCACTGCCAGCCAATGCGTGGGAGCTGATGATGACCGAAGAGCCCGCCCGTTGGATTGTTTACATGGGCAAATATGCCAATGCGCAGGCGCTGGTGGCCAAACGCGCCGAACTGGCTGCCAAGAATCTCAAATTTGAGGCTGTGGGTACTCCGGCGTTGGAGCCCGGCCTGTCCTTGGGCGGTTTTGCAAGCAAACAAGAAGCCGACGCCGCGCTGGCGGCCCTGAGCCAACGCGGCGTTCGGACCGCCAAAGTGGTGCAGGAGAAAGCAGAAACCCGCAGCTGGTTGCTGAGACTGGCGGCGGTAGACGAGTCGATGAAACTCCAGGTTGACGAACTGCGGTCATTGTTGGCCGGCAAGTCCTTGCGCAATTGCAGGTGAAATTGAACCCCGCCACCGCTGCGGGGGTCGCTGCCCCTACGAAGCGTGGCGACGGTTGGCAAAGATGATGCTGAACCGCGCACCAGGAGGCGAATGGCCGGGGTGCGCGTCCGCGATCACGAGATGCGCGCGATGTTGTTCGACGATCTCCTTGACGATGGAAAGCCCCAGGCCAGAACCATCCGTCAGGGTGCCCAATGCGCGGTAAAACGGCTCAAGCACCAGTTCACGTTCATGCAGGGGAATTCCGGGGCCGGAATCTTCAACCTGCACCTGCAAGGCTTGGCTACCCGACGCCTGCGTTGCGGCCAAGACACGTACCGTCACGACACCGGGGCTTGCACTGCTGGACGAGGTGTAGTTGATGGCGTTGTCAATCAGGTTGCGAACCATCTCCTTGAGTAGCGTGGGGTTGCCCTCCAGGCGAGTATTGGAGCCGTCAGGCGGGCCTTCAAACCCCAAGTCGATGTGTTTGTCCAGGGCGCGCGGCACGCTGTCTTGGATCACCTCGGTACACAGGCTGACCAAATCACAGGGCACATGCGTAACGGTGTTGCCACTGGCCTCGGCGCGGGCCAGTGCCAATAACTGGTTGACGGTGTGGGTTGCGCGAATGCTGGAGAGGCCAATTTGCCGGAGTGATTTTTTCAGCTCTTGTGTGTCCGCGCCTTCGCGCAAGGCCAGGTCGGCCTGCATGCGCAGGCCAGCCAAGGGTGTTTTGAGCTGGTGGGCAGCATCGGCCAAAAAGCGTTTTTGCGTTGTGATGGAGTCTTTGAGCCGCATCAACAGGTCATTCACCGAAGCGGCCATGGGGGCTACTTCCAGCGGAATCTCCTGAATGTCCAGTGGGCTCATGTCGTCACTGCGGCGCGCGCGGATACGCGCTTCGAGCTGATGCAGGGGCTTGATGGCCTGCGCCAGTGCCAGCCAGATCAGGAAGACCGCCAACGGCAGGATGACGAACTGCGGCAACATGACACCCTTGATGATCTCGGTGGCCAGTACGGAGCGTTTTTCCAGGGTTTCGGCCACTTGAACCAAGCCCAATTGCGGTTTGGTGGGGTCTGCCTTGACCCAGGTGTAGGCGACCTTGATGTCGGTGCCTTTGAGCACATCGTCCCGCAGGCGGACATCGCCCGCCACGATCACTTCGCCCTCGGGGGGCAGCGGCAAATCACGTTCGCCGCTGACAAATTCGCCGCGCAGGCCCAGCACCTGGTAGTAAATGGTGTCTTGATCGTCGGCGCGCAGCAGTTCACGCGCTGGTTGGGGCAGGTTGATCTGCATGCGACCGCCTTGCATTGTGACCAGCTGCGCCAATGCACTGACGTTGTATTCCAGCGCCCGGTCAAACGGTTTGCCGGCAATGCCCTGTGCCACCAGCCAGGTCAGGATCAAACTCACAGGCCACAACAGCAGCAGCGGGGTGAGCATCCAGTCCAGGATTTCACCAAACAGCGAGCGCTGTTCGCGATGGAAGAGCTTAAACGCCAAAACTTACTCGGCGATTTTTTCTAAGCAGTAACCCAGGCCGCGCACGGTGGCGATACGCACCGGGCCTTTTTCGATTTTCTTGCGCAGGCGGTGAATGTAGACCTCGATGGCGTTGTTGCTGACTTCATCGCCCCATTCGCACAGGCGTTCCACCAGCTGGTCTTTGCTGACCAGGCGACCGACGCGTTGCAACAGCACTTCGAGCAGACCCAGTTCGCGTGCCGAGAGATCCACCATCTTGCCGTCCAGCGTGGCCACCCGCCCGATTTGGTCGTATTGCAGGGGCCCGTGTTTGATCATGTTGTTGGAAGCGCCCGAACCCCGGCGCATCAAGGCACGGGCCCGCGCTTCGAGTTCTTGCAGGCTGAACGGTTTGGCCATGAAGTCGTCAGCCCCCAGGTCCAGGCCCTTGACGCGCTGGTCCACGCTGTCTGCGGCGGTCAAAATCAACACCGGCATCACCGAGCCACGGGCGCGCAGGCGTTTGAGCACCTCAAGGCCATGCAATTTGGGCAAGCCCAGATCCAGGATGAGCAAGTCGAACTCGGTGTTGGTCATCAGTGCCGTGTCGGCTTGTGAGCCGTCGGGCACATGGTCTACGGCTGCGCCGCTGCTGCGCAAGGCCCGCATCAGTCCGTCGGCCAGCACCTGGTCATCTTCAGCAATCAGTACACGCATGGTTTGTCTCCTGGGCCGTTTTGTATGGTTGCCTGGGCCGAGCCGATTTTAGGACGGGTACTTGCCGCAGAACTTACGCTGTCCGGGCGTGGCGCACCTGCGGGTTTTACCCCAGGTAAGCCTCCAGGCCAATGGCGATCACCGTGGCGATTTCGGCACCAACGCCCTGGCGCAACTCGGCTTCAGTGTGCGCCACGGCATCTTCAAAAGCCCGCAGCCAAATCAGGCCCAGCGGTGTAAAGGCGACCCATTTGGCCCTTGCATCTCGTGGGTCGGCGCTGCGGCTAATCAGTGCCCACGCCTCACACTGATCGACCAGCTTGCCCATGGCCTGTTTGCTCATGCCGGCGCTGGCGGCCAGGTCGGTCAGGCGGGCGCCGGGCAAGGGCAGGTGGCGGGTGATGTGGATGTGCGCCGCGCCGACTTGGTGTCGCCGCGCCAGGTTGGCCAGGGCCAGTGGCACGTTTTCATCCTGTGCCATGCGCGCCAGCACGCGGCCATCAAAACGTTGCAACGCCCGGCCCATCAAGTAGCCCAGGTGTGCCTTGCGCCAGCGGTCGTCGCGCGGCGGATCGGGTTCTGAAGGTGCTAAATGTGACATGGCTAAATAGTAAATCAAACTGACTAAAAAATCTGTTTACCAATTTCAACAAGCTGCGTTAAGATACTGTTCAAGCATCCAGCCTGTTGATAAAAGCAGATGTTGAATCAGCCCTCATTTTTCTCTCTACACCGTAACTGAATGACCAAAAAGGATATTTCCATGGACGCACAAGTCAAAGGCAGCAGCCTCGTCGCCAACACCGAAAAAGCCAAAGCCCTGCAGGCGGCTTTGTCGCAGATTGAAAAACAATTCGGCAAGGGCACCATCATGCGCTTGGGCGAAGGCGAGGTGATTGAAGACATCCAGGTCGTCTCCACCGGTTCGTTGGGGCTGGACATCGCCTTGGGCGTGGGCGGCTTGCCGCGGGGTCGTGTGGTCGAAATTTATGGCCCGGAGTCATCCGGCAAAACCACGCTGACCCTGCAAGTGATTGCTGAAATGCAAAAACTGGCCGGCACCTGCGCCTTTGTGGATGCCGAACACGCGCTGGACATCCAGTACGCCCAAAAACTCGGTGTGAATTTGCAAGAGCTGCTGATCAGCCAACCCGACACCGGCGAGCAGGCGCTGGAGATTGTGGACAGCCTGGTGCGTTCCGGCGCGGTTGACCTGATCGTGATCGACTCCGTCGCGGCGCTCACCCCCAAAGCCGAGCTGGAAGGCGAAATGGGCGATTCGCTGCCCGGCCTGCAGGCCCGGCTGATGAGCCAGGCGCTGCGCAAACT
>JANOVW010000644.1:0-5104 GCA_031417575.1 Rhodoferax sp.
CGCCGGCGGGGCGGATGAGCCCGTTTCAGCAAGCGCAAATGTTTTCGCTGCTGGACGAGAACATCCACAATATCGCCATTGACGGTGTTTTTGACGATTGCCAAGACATCGTCAAGGCGGTCAGTGCCGACCTTGACTTCAAACACCGTTACAAAATTGGCACGGTGAACTCGATCAATTGGGCTCGTTTGCTGGCCCAGGTTGTCTATTACTTTGCAGGTTATTTCCTCGCAACCCAGAACAAGGCAAAACGTGTTTCATTTGCCGTGCCATCAGGCAACTTTGGCAACATCTGCGCGGGTCATGTGGCGCGCATGATGGGATTGCCCATTGACCAGCTGGTCTTGGCTACCAACGAAAACGATGTGTTGGACGAATTTTTTCGCACGGGTGTTTATCGTGTGCGTGGTAGTGTCGATACGCACGAAACCTCCAGCCCGTCAATGGACATCTCCAAGGCTTCAAATTTTGAGCGATTCATATTTGATTTGCTCGGACGCGATGGTGAACGGGTCAAACGGCTCTTTGGCAGCCAATTGGCCACCACGGGTCAATTCGATATCAGCCGTGATCCGGCATTTGCGCTTTTGGCTGAGCGTTACGGTTTTGCCAGCGGGAAAAGCAGCCATGCAGATCGACTGGCGACGATTCGGCAGACCTTTGAAGAAAACAGCGTCATGGTGGATCCGCATACGGCAGATGGTCTCAAAGTGGCTCGTCAACACCTGCGCGCGGGCGTGCCCATGATCGTGCTTGAAACCGCGCTACCCATCAAATTTGCCTCCACGATCGTCGAGGCCCTGGGGCGTGAGCCGCAGCGCCCTTCAGCTTTTGACGGGATCGAAGCCTTGCCCAAACGGGTTGTCAGCCTGTCGCCTGATGTTCAGGCTGTGCAGGCTTTCATTCGCCAGCAGTGCGATTCCTGAACCCGGGCTCACCATGAATGTCATCGGAATAGCAGGGTTCTCGGGCGCCGGTAAAACCACACTGGTGGAAGCCATGATCCCCTTGCTCAAGGCGGCCGGACAACGAGTTTCTGTCGTTAAACATGCGCACCACAGCTTCAATATTGACCACGAAGGCAAAGACACCTGGCGCCATCGGGCAGCCGGTGCGTTTGAGGTGGTGGTGGCCTCCAACGCCCGGTTGGCCTTGATGCGTGAATTTGAACAAGAGGCAGCCTTGACGGTGCACCAGGTGATTGCCGAGTTGTATGACGGCGTTGACTGGGTGATTGTGGAGGGCTTCAAAAACAGCGACTTGCCCAAACTGGAAGTTTGGCGGGCATCGGCCGGCAAACCCGCACGTTATGTCGATGACCCGTTTATTGTGGCCATCGCCACTGATTCTGCCGATCAGCTGCCCATGGCCACCAACCGTGCCGTGCTCGATCTCAACCAGCCGCAAGCAGTGGTCGACTGGATGTTGGCCAACCCGTTGCGATTTAAATACCAGGCCGAGACCTTTGCATGAACCCCGCATCACTTGCGCCGCGCGCCCCGTTGAAACCACTTGACCAAGCGTTGGCTGAGTTGTTGGCGCACGCGCAGGTTTTGCCCGGTCGCGATGAAGTCGCCACCTTTGACGCAGACGGCCGCGTGCTCGCGTTACCCATTGTTTCGGGACTGCAAGTTCCGCCCAACGACAACAGCTCGATGGACGGTTACGCGTTGCGCCAAGCTGACCTGACGGCAGAAAATACCTGGTTACCGGTGTTGCAACGCATCGCCGCCGGCGGCAGCGGCCAACCCCTGGAGGACAACAGCGCCGCACGCATATTCACCGGGGCCCCCATCCCGTTGGGTGCCGATACTGTGGTCATGCAAGAAGACTGCGAAGTGGCGGTGGCCGCAGACGGCGCGTCCCGCATCCGCGTCAATTCGGCGCTAACCGTTGGCCAATGGATTCGCCGTGCAGGTGAAGATGTCATGCAGGGTGCCACGGTATTGGCTGCGGGCACCCGGCTGACACCCGCTGCTTTGGGTATGGCGGCCAGTGTGGGCGCGCATCGCCTGGTGGTGGCCAGTCAGCCCAAAGTTGCGCTTTTCTCCACGGGAGATGAGTTGGTGATGCCTGGTGAGGTAGCGCCCGAGCAAATGAAGCCGGGCGCCATTTACAACTCGAACCGGTTCTTTTTGCGAGCCATGCTGCAGCGTTTGGGTTGCCAGGTCACCGATCTGGGCATCGTGCCAGACCAGCGTGAGGCCACCATTGATGCTCTGCGCAACGCAGCGCAAGACCACGACCTCATCCTGACCAGTGGCGGCGTTTCCGTGGGGGAAGAAGACCACATCAAGCCGGCGGTTCAGGCGCTCGGTGAGCTTAATTTGTGGCAAATCGCCATCAAGCCCGGTAAACCCTTTGCGTATGGGCAGATTGGTTCACCGCATCGTGTAGCAGGTGGTAATTCAACCGGCCGCACGACTCATTTCATGGGTTTGCCGGGCAATCCGGTGTCGAGCTTTGTGACCTTCATGTTGCTGGTTCGCCCGTTTTTGTTGCGACTGCAAGGCGTTCAAAACACGGCTCCCGAGGCCATGACCGCCCGGGCAGATTTCACCTGGCCGCGGGCAGACAAGCGGCGAGAGTTTTTGCGTGTGAAGCGCAATGCCTGGGGTGGGCTTGATTTGTTTCCGAATCAAAGCTCGGGCGTGCTGACCTCTGCTGTGTGGGGTGATGGCCTGGTGGACAACCCGCCCGGCCAAACCATCCAGCCCGGTGACACGGTTCAGTACCTGCCTTTTTCTGGATTGTTGCAATGAAAGTTACCGTCAAATATTTTGCGTCGATACGCGAGTTGATTGGGGCGGGTGGCGAACCGCTGGAAACGGCTGCCGCCACATTGGGTGATCTGCGCGACGAACTCATCGCGCGCGGTGGTGCCTATGCTGTGGCGTTGGCGCGCGGGCGTGCCCTGCGGGTCGCGCAAAACCAGGCGATGGCCCGTGAGGATATGGTTTTGCAACAGGATGCCGAAGTCGCCTTCTTCCCGCCTGTTACAGGCGGTTAGAGAGCCGGAAAACCGTCGTCAGTGAACCATAACGCGCCGAACACGAGCCACTCCCGCTTTTGGGCGGCGTGCTGCAGGAGGCCTTAACCCGCAGCCGTCATCGGGGCTCGCAATTCATTGCAAATCCAGCCTTGGCGCGCCAGTTCTGCTTTGATACAGGCGGGGTTGGGCTGCGCATACATGGCTGCAATATGTTGCGGCAACGGCTTCCAGAATTCGCGTGCGCTGGCGAGATTGCCGCTGCGCAATTGAGTGATCACCTGCACAAACGTTTGTGTAAGCAAATGGGCGCTGGCAGCAATGGCACCCGCGCCACCTTGGGCCACGGTGGTGAAGGTTTGGGCATCTTCGCCAGCCAATACTTGCAGGCGACCATCTGCGATCAAGGCATGGGTTTTGGCAGCGTCTCCGCCGCAATCCTTGATGCCTGCAATGTTCGGATGTTCGGCCAGTTGCAACAGGGTTTCAAGCCGCAGGTTGGCGCCGGTGCGATACGGAATGTCATAAATCAGCAACGGCATAACCGATGCGTCGGCCAGTGCGCTGAACCAGTGCAGCAAACCGGCCTGTGAAGGCCTTATGTAGTGCGGCGCAGGCACCAGCAAACCCGCCAGCGGAAACTGCCCGAGCGTACGGACCCATTCCAGCGTTTGGGGCAGGTGATAGCCCGACAAGCCCATGACCACCGGCAATTCGCCGGCCGCAGCCAGAATGGTTTTGACCACGGCCAATTGCTCCGACTCATCCAATGCGGCCGCCTCACCCGTCGAGCCACAGGCCACAAAGCCGGCAATGCCACAGGTGGCGTAGTGGCGAACCAGTTTGGCCAGGGCGAGGTGGTCCACCTCGCCTTTTTTAAAAGGCGTGATCAGGGGAATCCAAAGCCCGGAAAAATCACGGGTGCGTGTTGTAGCCATTGCCTGTGCGTGTGCCATTCAAAAATCCTTCAAGTGAATAAGACCGACCAATAAGGCCGACCAATCAGACCGACGGAACACCGTGGGTTCAGATGCGCGGGAAGGAGGGGCCTGACAGGCTACCCAAGGGGCTGGGCGGCTGGCTGGATTCCGTCGCTCATCTGAGCACGGAACCCAAAGCTCCGGTCAGATGAGCTTCGGTTTTTTCGATTTGCTGACGCACGCACCGACAGGCCGGGCGATGAACCCGAGTTGGCGGTGGCTTGAATGTTCAGCAGTCATGGTGGAATGATATCCGAACCCATCGCCGAACTTGTCGCTGAACCTATCGTTTGTGATACCACAAACTGCATCAGTTGGGTCGTCAAATCGGGTTGCTGCAACAGGCGTTCGCGTGCTTGCAGGGCGATCTCCCCCCACTCGGCCAAATCCAGCGTGGGGAGGGGCAAGGCTGACCGCATCGTTTCATCGACTGCCTGCTGATTCCAGGCACGATGGAATGCCACCAGCGAATCGCTGGCCCCCAGAAAATGCAAAAACGCTTCGAGCTTGGCATGGTGCGCGCCATCGTCTTGCGGGTAAATGTGCCAAACAAAGGGTTTGCCGGCCCACAAGGCGCGCACCAGTGAGTCCTCGCCGCGCACCAGGTTGAAATCAGACACCCACAACAATTCGTCGTATTGAATTTGCGGCAGGGCAGGCAGGTAACAGATTCGAAGCGCTCCCAACGTAACACTGGCTGTGGCGGGATCCGATTGGCTTTGCATATGACCACTGACCCAGCCCGCTACAGCCCGCTGTGCCCGCCCGTGGGTGACCAACAAGCGCGTCAGGGCAGGGCCAGCAACCAGTTGCGCCAGAAGGCTGCCCAGACCCGCGGGCTCATAACAAAACAGGGAAATCCACTGTTCGCCGGACGTGCGCGAAGGCTTTTGTGCTGGCACGGTATCGAACGAAAGCCAACTGGGCCAGGGCGCAACGGCAAATTGATTTTGGCGTTCCAGCAAACCGGGCTCCCGCAGCAAGCCACCTGTGCGGGGTGTAAAACCGGGGTAAAAAAAGTGTTTGGTCAAGCCTTTGGCGGGGCCAGTCAACACGGGTGAAGGCAGCTGGTGATTGCGTTCAGCGTATTTTTCTGCTGAAATATATTCCAAGTTAATCCATGAAAATTTATTTT
>JANOVW010000645.1:0-3035 GCA_031417575.1 Rhodoferax sp.
AATCGTGTCGCCCAATTGCACGCCGCCATGGGTGGTAAAACCGACGATATCGCCCGCGTAGGCTTCACTGACCGCTTCGCGCCGCTGGCTCATGAAGGTCACCACACTGGTAGGGCGCAATTCTTTAGCGGTGCGCATCACCTTGAGCTTCATGCCCGGCGTGTACTTGCCCGAGGCCATGCGCACAAAGGCGATGCGGTCGCGGTGGTTGGCATCCATATTGGCCTGCACCTTGAACACCACTCCTGAAAACGCCGTGTCGTCGGGTTCCACTTGTTTGATGACCGGCTGCTTGTTCACCACAAACGAGCTGGTGCGCGATTGGGGCGAAGGGGCTAAATCAACCAGGGCATCGAGCACCTCCATCACGCCAAAATTGTTCACACCGGAGCCGAAAAAAACCGGTGTTTGTTTGCCCGCCAAAAACGCCGCTTTGTCCCACGCGGGCGATGCACCGGTGGCCAGTTCCATGCTCTCGGCGGCGGTTTCAAACTCGTGTCCGAAGCGTTTTAGCAGGGCGGCCCGGTCAGTCAGGGGGATGGTGTCAAAGTCTTGCGGCAGGCGTTCGCTGCCGGATTCAAACACCGTCATCGCCTGGGTGCGCAGGTTGATGATGCCGCCAAAGGTTTTGCCTTGGCCTACGGGCCAGGTCATGGGCACACACGGCATGCCCAACTCGCGCTCAATCTCATCCAGAATATCCAGCGGTTCGCGCACTTCGCGGTCCATTTTGTTGACAAAGGTGATGATGGGCGTGTCGCGCTGGCGGCAAACCTCAATCAGCCGCCGTGTCTGCGCCTCAACGCCGTTGGCTGCGTCAATCACCATCAGGGCCGAATCCACGGCGGTCAGCACGCGGTAGGTGTCTTCTGAAAAATCCTTGTGGCCGGGAGTGTCCAGCAGGTTCACCACGTGGTCGCGGTAAGCCATTTGCATCACGCTGGAGGCGACTGAAATGCCGCGTTGTTTCTCGATTTCCATCCAGTCGGAGGTGGCGTGCCGGGTTGCTTTACGGGCCTTGACGGAACCGGCGATCTGGATCGCGCCAGAAAACAGCAGCAGCTTTTCGGTCAACGTGGTTTTGCCCGCGTCCGGGTGGGAGATGATCGCAAAGGTGCGGCGGCGGCGGGTTTCGGAGAGGAAAGACATGGCGAAAAAAACAAGGCTGGGGCCCGAAGGCAAAACGCAAGGGGGGCGAAATCGCCAGGAAATGAAAACGTTATGTGACGAAAACTGAAACGGCCAGCGCGGCAACGCTGGACGCGTTGGGGGCTGACGGGGTAGAATTATCGTCTTCCGAGGAGCGATGCAGTTCCGGCCAAACTGAAGGCCCGAATGAGGCTCGGATTGTGTGTACCTACCCTGGCTTTGGCTGGCGGTGGCGTCAACACCAGGTCAACCGCGCTCACCCACTGGTCTGTGCGGTGAGTCTCCACCAAGATTCCCCAACGTGTACCACCTTGCCCGCAGCGCCAGTGGTTTTTTCACATTTATTTTGGAGTGACCTCGTGAACGCTGTACTGAAACCGATCAAAAACCAAGACTACGCCATTGCCGATTTGAGCCTGGCCGCTTGGGGCCGCAAAGAACTGAACATCGCCGAAACCGAAATGCCCGGTTTGATGTCCATCCGTGAAGAATTCGCCAAGGCGCAGCCGCTCAAAGGTGCGCGCATCACCGGCAGCCTGCACATGACCATTCAAACAGCCGTGCTGGTTGAAACCCTGCAATCCCTCGGTGCCGACGTGCGCTGGGCTTCATGCAACATTTTCTCGACGCAAGACCACGCCGCTGCTGCGCTGGTGGCCGCTGGAACCCCGGTGTTTGCCTACAAGGGCGAAAACCTCACCGATTATTGGGATTACACCCACCGCATTTTTGAATTCAGCGGCAAAAAAGGCTCGGCAGCCGAAGGCCCGAACATGATTCTGGACGACGGCGGCGACGCCACCTTGCTGATGCATTTGGGCAGCAAAGCCGAAAAAGACATCAAGGTGCTGGCCAAACCCGGCAGCGAAGAAGAGGTGTGCTTGTTCAACGCCATCAAGGCCAAACTCAAGGTAGACCCCACCTGGTACAGCCGCCGCCTCAAAAACATCATTGGCGTGACCGAAGAAACCACCACCGGCGTGCTGCGGTTGAATGAAATGTCCGTCAAGGGCGAACTGGCCCTGCGCGCCATCAACGTCAACGATTCCGTCACCAAATCCAAGTTCGACAACCTCTACGGTTGCCGTGAGTCGCTGGTAGATGCCATCAAGCGCGCCACCGACGTGATGATTGCCGGCAAAGTGGCCCTGGTGGCCGGTTATGGCGACGTGGGCAAGGGCTCGGCCCAGGCCCTGCGTGCCTTGAGCGCCCAGGTGTGGGTGACCGAAGTGGACCCCATCAACGCCCTGCAAGCCGCGATGGAAGGTTACAAGGTCGTCACCATGGAATACGCGGCTGACAAAGCCGACATTTTTGTCTCGGCCACCGGCAACAAAAACGTCATCACCTACAAACACATGGCGGCCATGAAAGACCAGGCCATCGTGTGCAACATTGGCCACTTCGACAACGAAATCGACGTTGCCTCGCTCGAGAAATGCAAGTGGGAAGAGATCAAGCCGCAAGTCGACCACGTGATCTTCCCGGCCAAAGGCAAAACACCGTCCAAACGCATTATCCTGCTGGCCAAAGGCCGTTTGGTGAATTTGGGTTGTGGCACCGGTCACCCCAGTTTTGTGATGTCGTCCAGTTTTGCCAACCAGACCATCGCTCAAATTGAGCTTTTCACCAAGCCCAAAGAATACAAAGTCGGCAAGGTCTATGTGTTGCCCAAACACCTGGACGAAAAAGTGGCCCGTTTGCACCTCAAAAAGGTCGGCGCCATGCTGACCGAGTTGACCGATGAGCAAGCGTCTTACATTGGTGTGTCGAAGTCGGGCCCTTACAAAGCCGACACGTACAGGTATTGACGCTCCCCCCTGAGCCGCCTGCGGCGTCTTCCCCTCAAGGGGACGCCACTGGCCGCCCGGCAAAGCCGGTTCGGC
>JANOVW010000646.1:0-2100 GCA_031417575.1 Rhodoferax sp.
AGTTGGTGCACGCCGCCCAGCAGCACCACCAGCAGCGCATCAACCGACGTCGCGACGCTGGCCACCGACGGAAACACCGCACCTTTGTGCGCCGCAAACAGGCCACCGGCCAAACCGGCCAGCACCGCGCTTTCCACAAAAATGCGGTACTTCATCCGGTGGTTGGCCAAGCCGCTGGCCGCTGCGCGTTGCGGCACGTCGCGTACCGCCTGCAACGCTGCGCCGTAGGGCGACTGGCTCAGGCGTTTGAGCACGCCCACCGACAGCAACGCCAGCCCCACCAGCAGCGCGTAAAACAAATCACCGGTATCGGCGCTGACCAGGTTCAGCCCGATCACGCCGTTGTCACCCCCGGTCAGGCCCACCCACTGCGAGGCTGCGGCCCAAATCACCTGCGAGAGCGCCAACGACAACATGGCCAGGTACACGCCCCCGCTGCGCACCACGACCGCACCAAACAGTGCCGCCACCGCCAAGGCCGCCCCACAACCAGCGGCCAGCGCCAACGGCAAACTGGCTCCCCATTGGGTGTGCGCCAAGGCCGCACCATAGGCCCCCAGCGCAAAATACGCCGCGTGGCCAAAACTCACCAAACCGCCCAGTGCCATCACGGCCTGCAGGCTGATACCGAAGATCATCAGAATCAACGCCTCGGTCGCCAAACTTCTGGCGTATAAATCCAGCCACCAAATACCCCCAAAAACCATCAAAAATACTATATAAAGCGTAGCTGATGGTGCTTTTATGATATGAACAATATTAAATTTTTTTGCCAACTCTTCGCGTGAAATAATTTGTTCAGACCCCAGCAAGCCCTGCGGTCGCACGGCCAGCACCACGGCCATGGTTAAAAACACCAGCACCAGGGTTGATTCCGGGAAATAGGCGGTGCCAAAGGCGTGAATCAAGCCGATCAGCAGCGCTGCAAAAAAAGCCCCGGCAATGCTGCCCAAGCCCCCGGTAACCACCACCACAAAGGTTTCGACCACCACATTCACGTCCATCTGCAAGGTCGCTGGCTCGCGCGGCAGCTGCAAGGCACCGCCCAGGCCGGCCAAAAAGCAGCCCAACACCACGGCGCCCAGCATCAAGGGTTTGGGGTTCACGCCCAGGGCATCGAGCATCTGGCGGTCTTGCGTGGCGGCGCGCAGGCGTTTGCCAAAACGGGTCCGGTGCAACAGCAGGTGCAAGCCCAGCCAAACCAGCGGGCCCAGCAGAATCAGCAGGGCCTGGTATTGCGGAAAAAACTCGCCACCGAATTCAATCGACCCCTTCAAGCCGGGGAAACGCGGGGCAAACACCTCGTCGGGCCCAAAGCCCCAACGCATGGCATCCGACATGAAAAGCGTCAGCCCAAACGTGGCTACCAGCTGGTACAGCTCGGGCACACCATACATGCGCCGCAACAACAAAAACTCGACCGCCGCGCCCACCAGCGCCGCCACACCCGCGCCCAGCACCATGGCAGCGCCATAACCCCAGGCGGTTTCGCCCCAGGCCGGAAACCATTGCGTGACCCAATGGGCCGTGAACATCGCCCCCAGCATGAAGAAACTGCCATGGGCGAAGTTGACGATGCGCGTCACGCCAAAAATCAGCGTGAGCCCCGCCGCCATTAAAAACAAGGTGGTGGCGTACGACAAGCCGTTGAACAGGCTTTGCGCCAGTTGAATGGCTGATACGGTCATCTAAGCGGCGGAATTGCGGGCATAGGGGCTGGCGTTATGGCGGGCGTTTTGGCGAGCGTTGCAGCAGATGCTCTGGTTACCGTGCAGCGCTTATTCAAGCCAGGTGGTGAATTCACTGGCTGGCACACGCGGCGTGCGAAAGGTGTTCACGATATCGGTTTTATCGGCATACCCCAAGGCCATGCCACAGACCAGCATTTCATTGTCGCCCGCGCCCAGGTGCGGCATGATTATTTTGGCAAAGCCGTTCCAGGCCGCCTGCGGGCAAGTGTCGAGCCCACGCCCGCGTGCGGCCACCATGAAGGCCTCCAAAAACATGCCGTAATCGAGCAACGAGCCGCGGCCCAGCACCCGGTCAATGGTGAACATCAGGCCCACGGGTGCGTCAAAAAAGCGGTAGTTGCCCTGGTGC
>JANOVW010000647.1:0-1614 GCA_031417575.1 Rhodoferax sp.
GTCGACCCGGTCTTTGACCCGTTCCAGTGCCGCCCGAATCTCGATTCCGGGGGCCTGGATCGCCTGGGCAAGCTCCCACGTAAACAGGCCATTGGAGACGGGTTCGCCCGGTACGCTGTCCAACGCTTTTTGGTTTCGCCCGGCACTCATTACGATAACTTGGCCCGTAACGGGTTCCGGCGGCAGCAGGCCTCTGGTCAGCCCGCCAATGGAGCGGCTAGCAGTTTTTGGAAACGGATTGTCCCGGCAGGCATCGATCATCAAAAGGGCAAACCGGGCATCTTTGAGAGCGTCTTGAAGATCCACCAGTGACACCGCATCACGCTGTACCTGCGCATCGTTAACAGCGGAGATATCGATGGGCAACAACAATTGGTTGCTGTTGATTTGCAGGCCGTGGCCGGCAAAATAAAAGACCACTTCGTCACCCTTGTTGATGCGGCTTTTGAAAATGTCAATGTTGCGCCACATGCCATCATGACCCAGATCGTTGACCTCGGTAACCTCAAAGCCAGCTTTTTTCAGGGTGGCGGCCATGAGCCGGGCATCGTTGCGGGCGTTCTTGAGGGTATCGACTTTTTGGTAGGCATCGTTGCCTATCACCAGCGCAATGCGTTTGCCGCCGCCATGCCGGCTTGACCCTGGGCTACTGTTGTCTTGCGCCCATCCGCTCAGTGCCAGCAGGCCCATGCCCAGCAATAACCAATAGCGGCACCATCCAATGAATAGTTTGCTGTCGCGCATAGGGGCAATGGTATTTCGTTGTGCGATTGAAAGGCTTGATCAAGTGCTCAATGAAGCGGTGCAACTTCTTTATGGCGTATTGAATTGCTGCGGCTAGGGGCGCTGGCCCAGCGTGGGAGCGACTGGTTTTGGCGGCGTTGGAAAAGGGGATGCGCCCTGAAACGCCAACACCGCCATCCAATCAGCCACAAGCCGCATCCGAGCTCGCTACACTCCCCAAACCCACTGTGCAGGAGATACCCCTTGAACCCCAAAAAAGCCATTTTGGTCATCGGCGCTGGTGATGCAACCGGCGGTGCCGTCGCCAGACGTTTTGCCCGAGAGGGGTACATTGCCTGCGTGACCCGGCGCACGGCCGACAAGCTCGAACCGCTGGTGGCCAGCATCAGGGCGGCGGGCGGCGAAGCCTACGGTTTCGCCAGTGATGCCCGCAAAGAAGACGACATGATGTCGCTGGTGGCGCAGATCGAGCGCGACATCGCCCCGATTGAGGTGGCGGTTTTCAATATTGGTGCCAATGTGCGTTTTGGCATCACCGAAACCACGGCGCGGGTTTACCAAAAGGTGTGGGAGATGGGCTGTTTTGCCGGCTTCCTGATGGGCCGTGAAGCGGCCAAAGTGATGCTGCCCCTGGGCCGTGGCACGATCATCTTCACGGGTGCCACCGCCAGTGTGCGTGGGCGCGAAGGTTTTGCCGCTTTTGCCGGTGCCAAACACGCGCTGCGGGCTCTGGCGCAAAGCATGGCCCGCGAGCTGGGCCCCAAAGGCATCCATGTGGCGCACCCCATCATCGACGGCGCAATTGATACCGAGTTCATCCGCAGCAACTTCCCCGAACGTTATGCGATGAAAGAACAGGGCGGCATCTTG
>JANOVW010000648.1:0-2355 GCA_031417575.1 Rhodoferax sp.
CCGAGGCGGCAGACCAGAAAAAGGCCTTCCACCAGGAACGGCTCGATTGGTGGAAAGCCAAGCGGCTGGAGGTGATGGGCACCATCCGCTCCGAGGGGCTGGAGATTGACGAAAAGATTGTTATGGAATTCCGCAGCTCCAAATCACGCGACTGGAACCAGGGTTCGCAGGTGATGGTGCGCAACGACCTGCAAAAAGACCTGGGGGAGTGCCTGGAAAAACTGAGTCACCACACCCAGCAACTGCATCAATTCGATGGATGGCAACAGGTGCTGGCGGCCAACCCGGAATCGCGGATGAAGCTGGATATTGACGACTGGCTGTTTTTCTTTGGGCGGAACTGAAGCAGGGTCGAACGTAAATGCCCAACGCGAACGGGTCGAGAAAAGATGCCATAGAACTGCTTTCCATGCAGACTACCAGTGGCGTTGGTTTGCCCGTACACGATCCACGAATTGGGCTGGCGACTGGCTTTGTCCCTCGATATTCAGGTTGCCTTGATGGTAGTCTGCCAATGCTTGGGAGAGGTCGCCTTGCCTCTCATCCAGGTAGTTGCGCAACAACACACAGCCAAATCTCAAGTTTGTCTGCATGTGAAAAAGCTTACCTGCGTCGCCATCGCCAAGCACCTGTACCCAGTGGGGGCTGACGCCCATGTAACCTCTAGAGCCGTTTTCGGCTACGTGGAATTTTCGAAAATTTGAGACGGTTTCAATGACGCCCATAACCAGCGCTGTATCCAGCCCCGCACGGTGGCTCTCAAACCAGACGGTCTGCAGGAATTCCCTGCGCGTAACAGCATCCGGCAAAGTGTCTTTGAGCTTTTGACTGATGGCGCCTGCCCATTGGAGATACGCCACGTATTGGCTGGCATCCTCGATCACAGGAGGTGGCGGCGCGGTATCTCGCACGGTGGCATTTTGGGGTGCGGCCAAAGTCCGCGTCACAGGGGCGTTGTTGCCCACCCTGCTGATCCAGGTGGACACCCCATAAGCGACGGCAACCAGCGCCAGCGCCCAAGGCCATTTCAACATGAACCTATGCTTCCCCATTTTCTTTGCCTGCTTGGCCGCGTGCAAGGTTTTGGCGGCGGCGGGCTTTGTTGGACATGATGAATCTTAAGATGCGGCAGGCTCAGAAATTGAGCCACCCATCGTTCATACTTTGTGCGCGCCAGAGAGGATTTGAAACAAGGACAAAAATGGGGACGAGCAACGTAGAAATGGACACCCAAGCCAGCTCCGTGCTGCATGGCCGCGCCTGCACCGCCGGTGGCCGCAGCGGGCGTGCCCGTCCAGACACCAGTGCCATTGCCGAGTATTTCTCCGTGAGCCCGGACCGGCTGGAACGGGTGTTGACAAACCTCGAAACTGGGGATCAACCCGAGATTGCCATCCTACAAAACACTGCACCCGGCGCGAAAGTCGCCGCTGCCACGTTCTTCTCGTCAGCGTGGTCGAAGTCCTACGCAAACGTCGGCACGCCCTACGGCAAGGTGCATCGGGACTTTCACTACCAGTGCCTGTTTTCGGCCATCGCAGCGCTCGTCGAGGTGGGATGTGAAAGCATCCGCGTCGAACCCCCGATGAGTGGCCATCTGTGGCGGCGGGATGCCTACATTTGCCTGTTGGAGGTTGTCCGAAACATCCAGAAGAACATGAACCGCCGGGCTATGGTCCATCTCGAGCTGGGGTCTTACCACGCACGGATGGTCGAGACGCTGGATCGCGAGCGAGATGACTATGACATGCAGAAGCACCGGCCGGTCGGCACCGGCATGCGCATCTTTGAGGGGTTGAATATGCGGACTGTGTATGTGGAAAAGTCACTATAAATAGGAAAAGTGCTTGATTGCAGTTTGCGTGTTTGGGGACCGGATATTGCCCCCCAAGACGGAACTTGCAAATAGGGCGTTATCGATGAACCGTAATCACACGCGAAATGATAGTATTTGCCTTCCATCATTGCACGTCAGCAAACCGTGCACCAACTCACAACTATGACTCTTGAATCGTGCTACGAGCTGGTCTCAAAAATGTGCGGCGATTCCCCTGAGCCGTTGTCAGTGGTTCAGAGCGTAGACGCACACCGTGCGTATTGGCGTCCAGAACGTGTTCACACAATTTTGCTTGCCGAATCGCATGTCTACACAGCTGAAAACGACTACGTTCAAATGAAACCTCGCACATTTATGCGCTTGCCGGAAGGGGCAGCTGAAGCGACATCAAAGTTTGTGCGGTTGGTCTATTGCCTGGGTTATGGCGAGGATGAATACGCCGGGTTCAAACCAAAAAAGAATCGCGGAACGTGGCAGTACTGGAAAATTTTCTCAAGCTGTGTAACCCAGCCGTCAGT
>JANOVW010000649.1:0-2395 GCA_031417575.1 Rhodoferax sp.
GAACAACGATGGTCGCGTTTTCAATCGACTGGGATTCAAAAGAGGCGTGGGTGGCCATGAAATGAAACAGATAGGTTCAATAGGTCAGAAGCGAATGAATCGCGGTCAGTAACGTATTCGCGGATCGAAAAACACATACGACAAATCAACCAGCAAATTGATAGCTACATAGACAAACGAAAACAGCAAAATAACGCCCTGAATGGTTGGGAAATCCCGCGCCAAAACGGCATCAACCGTCAGCCGCCCCAAGCCCGGAATCGCATAAACAGATTCAGTGACCACCACACCACCAATCAACAAGGCAATACCAATACCAATCACCGTGACGATCGGAACCGCAGCATTGGCCAGTGCATGGCGCAACAGTACCTTGATCTCCGGCAGACCCTTGGCGCGGGCGGTGCGGATGTAGTCTTCACCCAGTGTTTCGAGCACCGATGCCCGCGTGACACGCGCAATCAGGGCAATGTAGATCACTGACAAAGTAGCGGACGGCAAAACCAGGTGGTACAGCCAATTGCCCACGCCATTGCTCAAGCGTTGGTAGCCCTGAACAGGCAACCAACCGAGTTTCATCGACACCCCCCAAATCAGCAGGTAGGCCAAAACAAATACAGGAATGGAAAACCCCAGCACCGAAAACCCCATTAACGCGCGATCCAGCCAACTTCCAAAACGCCAAGCGGCCACAACACCCAAAGGTACCGCTAACAGCACCGCGATGGTGATGGTGATCAAAGCCAGCGACACCGTGGGCTCGAGGCGCTGCGCGATCAAAGTGGTGACCTTGGTTTTGTAATAGAAAGACTCGCCGAGGTCGCCGGTGAGCGTTTTGCCTATCCAGATCAGGTACTGCTCAGGAATCGAGCGATTCAAACCCAAATTTTCACGGATTTGCGCGATTTGGTCGGTGCTGGCAGCATCACCCGCAAGCACGGCCGCCGGATCACCCGGCGTAAGGCGCAGCATCAGAAATACCAGCACCGAAACAATCAGCAGCACTGGCACCGTAGCCGCCAAGCGCCTCAGGAGGAAAGTCCCCATCAGGCCAGACCTGTCAGTTTTTCTTCAAATTCCAATAAATATTGCCATTGGTGACAAAGAAACCGCTGACTTTCTTGGTGGAAGCCATCGGCTGGTCATACTCACCCAAGGGGGCATGGGTGGCAATTTCAAATGCGCGCACATGGATTTGTTCAGCCAGTTTTTTCTTGGCACCGTCATCAGTCGCGCGCATGAACTGGTCGCGTAGGCCAATCATTTTGTCATCTTGTGCCCAGCCAAACCAGCCCGATTTTTCGCCCCGGGTGTCCATCGTCGCATTGGCAATCGGATTCCACACGTCAAAGGCCTGCCAAGCCGTGAGGAACATGTTCCAGCCGCCTTTGTCCGGCGCATCTTTTTTTGCGCGGCGCCCAACCAGGGTCTGCCAATCCATGGCCTGCAGGTCAACCTTGAACCCGGCCTGACGCAGCAATTGGGCAGCCACATCCGGCAATTTTTGGATCGATGCCAAGTCAGTCGGTTTCATGATCAGGACCGGCGTGCCGTCATAACCAGACGCCTTCAACAATTCCTGGGCCTTTTTCATGTTGGACTTGGACTGCACATCACTGCCCACCGTAGTACCAAACGGCGTGCCACAAATGAACATACTGGCACAGGGCCGGTACAAATCCTTGACACCGACCTGGGCGCGCAAAAAGGGTTCTTGCGTCATGGCTGCAAGTGCCGCCTGACGAACCTTGACGTTGTCAAACGGTTTGTGCAAATGGTTGAACCGGGCCATGTACTGCAAACCTTTGTTGGCGTACTTGGGCAATTGCAAATTGCCATCTGCTTTCACCGTCTCGTAATGGTCAAAGCCGAGGGCCTCGATGATGTCAACTTCGCCTTTTTGCAAGGCATTAACTTGCGCTTGCGCATCGCGCAACGCCAGGTTCCATTCGACCCTGTCAACACCCACCACTTTGCCGCCCGTGGTGCCTGAAGGCGGCTCGCTCCGCGGAACGTACTTGGTGTTTTTCAAATAAACAGCCTTGTCGCCCGGTTTGAACTCATCGCGTTTGAAAATGAACGGACCAGATCCAATGTGTTCTTCAATTTGTTTGAAGGCGTCGGTGTCTGCCATGCGTTTGGGCATGATGAACGGCACATTGCTGGAGGGTTTGCCCAGCGCGTCAAGTACAAAACCGCAGGCCTCACCCAAAAAAATGCGGAAGGTATCGGGCGCAGGCGTATCCATGCGTTGAACAAAGGTAAACAAGGCGGCCCCCATCGCATCGCGTTTGCCCCAACGCTGCAAAGATGCAACCACGTCTTCGCTGGTCACCGGTTTGCCATCGTGAAACTCCAGGCCTTTGCGCAGCTTGAAGGTCCACAAGCGGTGGTC
>JANOVW010000650.1:0-4196 GCA_031417575.1 Rhodoferax sp.
GCCAGCTTGAGTATTTGGGCGGGCGACAGTTGCGTGATCAGGTCGGCAGATTCTTCTGAAAGGCCCAACCGGAACAGCGCTTCCGCACGGTCGGCGCGAATCAGGTTTTGCGCCAGCATCAGGTAGGTGAGGTTGGCTTCGCGGATGTCATTCAAGAGTTGTTCTTTGTTCACGGTGTCTCCTGGGTCTAGGCTCTGATTGTTTGGCGCAGGCCGTCGCAAACCAATCAGCGCCCGGATGGCGCGCTTGTCTGGTTTTGGCGCAGTGCGTGTCAGCAAAACCCCTACAGGCAAATCCACCGCTGAATTGGCAGGTTTTTCACCCCTTCATCCCGGCCTGCCCGCGCCGCCCGGCCGTTATGCTTTGCGGCATTGAAATGGCCACATGCCCCTACTGATTTAAACGATCCAAACCATCCCAAACGATCCGAATGATCTAAAACCGATGACCGTTGTCTGTGAACATTGACCCATGACCGATGCCCTGTTGAACGCCTACCAGGCCGTTGAGGCCTTCAGCCGCCAAATGCGCCAGGCTGCAGAACGTGCTGATTGGCCTGCATTTGCAGAGGCCAGCCAGGCCTGCACGCGGCAAATCGAAACCCTGCGGGAGCGCCGCGCAAACCCGGCTGGCCCAGACGCCCTGTGCCCCGTGCAGGCTGCGCAAAAACATGCCCTCTTGCTGACCATCTTGCGCCATGACGCGCAAATTCGCCGCTTGCGTACAGGCCTTTCGCCGCAACTTTCACAACAACTCCCGCAACAAGCTTCGCCACCACCCGCCGGAGCGCCAACGCACGGGTTTTCATTCGGCGAGTACCCGCTGGTGGCCAACAAAGGTTTGTTGCACTGAACACGGTGCCAATGCCACCTGCTTTCACACTCGTGCTCTCACCCAGACTCGCATCCGTAACCGCATCGACAGCCGATTTTTAATCCACGCACCCTTCATGCCCCGCGTAACCGCCAGCCCCGAAGAAGCCCTGCGCAATGCGGCAGAACTGTTGTTGCTGCTGGATGCCGATGAGGCGCGCGCGGTGCTGGCGCACCTGTCAGCGCGCGAGGCCAGCCAGGTACGCGCTGCGATTCACGGCATGAATCCGCTGCACCAACTGTTTGCCGAGCCAGCCCCTGATACGGTAGACATCAACCTCGATGTGCCCCTTGACGTGCCACAGCACGGCGAGTTTTCGCCCAGCCGTTTGTTGTCTGAACCCGGCCAATACGTCCAGGGCATGTTGCGCCAGGCGTTGGGCCCCACCACATCAGGCGCTGGGACGGGCAGCAAAAGTGCGCAGCGTGCGGGTGGCGACGGACTGGCGCGCCTCAAACGCACCGACATGGGCACCGTGGCGCATTACCTGGCGGGTGAGCATCCGCAAATATCTGCCGTGGTGCTGGCCTGGCTCGAGCGCGACGTGGCCGCCCGCATCCTGCAACTGGTGCCGCCGCGCCTGCGCAACGAGTTGATGCTGCGCATTGCCCACCTGGGCCAGGTACAAAGCGCCGCGTTGCAGGATTTGCAAGAGGCGCTTGCCGACATCCTCACGCTGCATGAAGCCCGCAAAGAGGGCCCGCATGGCGGCGTGCTCACCGCCGTGCAGTTGCTGACCCGTTTGGGAACCCATCTGGAAGGCCCCATGATGGAAGCCATTCGCGCGCAGGACCCCGCCATGGCCCAGCGCATCAATGACCGGCTCGAAATCGCCCGTACCACGGCCTCGGCCGCACCGTTAACCGCATGACGACGCCAAACCCTGCCGCGCCCCAGCCCGTGCCCACTCCGTCTTCGGTGGGCCGGCGCGAACTGGTGTCGCAAGACGAGATGGACGCCTTGATGCAGGGCTTGAGCGCGGCCGATGCGGCCCTGGATGCTACCGACGAAACGGCCAACGCGCTGCGTTTTGATGCCGCCGGTCAAGACGTTCAGCCCTTCGATCTGGCCCGCCTGCCGCATCTTTCAACCAGCCACTTGCCGGGGCTGGACGCCCTGCACCAGCGCCTGGCCCGCCTGTTAGCCGGGCAACTGTATGAAACCCTGGGTGTGGATGTACACGTAGCCACTGGCGCGTTGGCCTTGCAGCGCTATGCCGACTGCACCCAAACCTCGGCTGACGATGCCCACGCCAGCCTGATCAGCGTGCCCCGGCTGCAAGGCCAGGGCGTGCTGCTCCTGGACAACACCCTGGTACACGCCTGGATCGACCGGTTGTACGGCGGTGGAACCTTCGGTCCTCCCAAACCGCGCGACGACAAAAAATCCGCCTTCCCCAAAATATCGGCCATCGGCCACCGCGCGGTAAGCCGCCTGGTGCAGCAATTGGCCAGCGCCTATGCGCAGGTCTGGCAAACCCTGGAGATCACCCCCATGGCCCGTCCTGCGCGAATGGCGGGCGTAGCGGCGCCCGACGCGCGGGTGTATGTGTGCACTTTCCATCTGACTCTGGGCTCGGTGCACGCCGGTTTTCAGGTGTGGCTGCCCCATGCCATGCTGGAACCCCTGCTGCGCGCCTGGCGACAGCCCGTGAGCGAACCGCCCGCCCGGCAAAACGGCGATTGGCAGCAACGCCTGGCACAATCATTGCAAACCGTCAGTCTGCAACTGCAGGCTCGCTGGCGCTTGCCCGACACACCCTTGCATCAGGTGGCAGCGCTGCGCCCTGGCGATGTGCTCAGCCTGAAGGGCATGCCCCAGCTCGATGACGTGGCCAGCGGTGTCGCCCTGTTCACCGGGGTGTTGCATCCGGGCGCATCAGCCGTGCAACTGCGCCTGCAAGGCCGCGCTCCTGGTTACCCCACGGGGAGCGCGCGATGAGTCACGACACCCCTCAAAACCGGGGCCCTGACATGGGCTTGGTCATGGACATCAGCGTCGAACTCACGGTGGAATTGGGCCGCACGCGCATGCCCATTCGGGACGTGCTGGCGCTGTGCCCCGGTGCGCTGGTGGCGCTGGACACCCTGGCCGGTGAACCCGTCAACCTGCGGGTAAATGGCACCCTCATTGCCCGCGGCGACGTGGTGGTGGTAGACGGCAACTACGGGGTTCGGGTAATCGAGCTGGTGCAGCCGCCGGGGCAGGCCTGAGTACCCATTGAGGTTTTGCGCAGCGGTGCTGTGCCCACCTTTAGGTCTTGTATTTCTCCCGCCGACAGTCCATTCGCTCGTTGGTGACAGCGGCTTGAGCCCGATTGACACACATCAAACCGGTAAGTTCTAATCGGCGTAGATTCGCCTGCTTGCCACGCGCAACAAGCGTGATTCACAGGTGCTTGATCGTGAAAATTCCGGCACCGAATCGTGGGTTTCCAATTGGAACGGAACGGGGGTCAATATGAGCGGCGTTGTCACCAAGCCCATGCGCGACTACCGCGCTCGCCATGAAGGTCGTCCGTCGGATGCCTGTCACCATCTGACGCAACGGTGCCTCGCCCTGATTTTGGCCGGCGGGCGAGGAACCCGGCTCAAGCAACTGACCGCCTGGCGGGCCAAGCCAGCGGTTCCATTTGCGGGCAATTTGAAAATCATCGACTTTGCGCTGAGCAACTGCATCAACTCCGGACTAAGGCGCGTCGCCGTGCTGACACAGTACAAATCGCAAAGCCTGATTCGACACGTCGCCAATGGGTGGGGTTTTCTGGCGGCCAACATGGGGGAATACATTGATGTGGTGCCGGCCCAGCAGCGGCTGGGCGACAACTGGTACAGCGGAACCGCAGACGCGGTTTACCAAAACCTGAATATTTTGAAAGAATCCAATGCGCGCTACGTGCTGATCTTGGCGGGCGATCACGTCTACAAGATGGATTATTCAGTGATGTTGGCGGACCATGTCGCCAGTGGCGCGGACGTGAGCGTCGCGTGCATCGATGTCCCGCTTGAGGCGGCGGCCAATTTCGGAGTCATCGTCACGGACCCAAACAATCGCATCATTGGTTTTGAGGAAAAACCCCACCAACCCCAGCGTTATCAAAACGCGCCGGGTCGCGCTTTGGCCAGCATGGGCGTGTATGTGTTCAATGCCACGTTTCTGCAGGCTCAACTTGAACGTGACGCAGCCGACGTCAACTCGGGACATGATTTTGGCCGTGACCTCTTTCCCTACCTGGTAGCCCGCCACAAGGTCATGGCGCACCACTTTGCAGACAGTTGCGTCAATAAGGTGGCAGGCAGGCCCTATTGGCGCGATGTTGGAAC
>JANOVW010000651.1:0-3988 GCA_031417575.1 Rhodoferax sp.
GCGTTTCGTGCAGTTGCTGGCCGGGCCGTCGTGGGTTGATGAATATGGCGACCCCGATCAAGCCGACCAATGGGCAGTGATGAAGACCTACAGCCCCTACCAAAACCTCAAGCCTGGCGTGGCCTATCCGCCCACGCTTTACATGGCCAACCGCAACGACGACCGGGTGCACCCGGCGCATGGCCGAAAAATGGCAGCGGCGCAGCAATTGCTGTCACCCAGCACCTGGTTTTATGAGCCCGCCGTTGGCGGCCATGGCGGCATTGCCACGCCCCAATTGCAGGCTGAGCGCGAGGCGCTGATCTATACTTTTTTAATGGGGCAATTGAAGTAAAACCATTGGCCGGCGTATGCCGTGGTGTGCCTCGCGCTCAGTGCGAACGCGGGTTGCCGGCGAAAGCTAAACCGCCCGGCGAGGCAGACCGCAGACCAGGTCGCCGGGGTCGTTGGCGGATTCATTGGGGGCAATGGCCAAATCGTTTTTGGCCCAGGCCACGTCCATATCGCGCGGCAGCTTCACGCCGTTTTTGACGGCCAGAATTTCCGCCATGATGCTCACTGCAATTTCGGGAGGCGTTTTGCTGCCAATATAAATGCCGATGGGACCGCGCAGGCGGGCCAAAGTGGCTTCGGTTTGTTCAAAATGCTCAATCATGCGCTGCTGGCGCACCAGATTGTTGCGCCGGGAGCCAATCGCCCCGACGTAAAACGCATCGGTTTTCAGGGCTTCCAGCAAAGCCAGGTCGTCGAGTTTGGGGTCATGCGTGAGCGCCACGACACACGAGCGGCGGTCTGCCTTGAACGCGACAACCACGTCATCGGGCATGTCGCTGGTAACGGTAACGTTGGCAACCGACCAGGCGCCCCGGTATTCTTCACGCGGGTCACATACCGTGACGGCAAAACCGCTGAACAAGGCCATGGTGGCCAGGTATTCGGTGAGTTGGCCCGCGCCAATGAGCAGCATGCGGTATTCGGGGCCAAAGGTGTTGGTCAGGGCCGCTTCATTCAGCAGCAGGTTTTCGGGGCTTGAACTGGTACGCAATTCAACAGCGCCATCGCTCAGGCGCACGGTACGCTGCATCAGTTGCCCGCCTTCCAGGGCCACCACCATTTGTGCCAGTTGCTGCGCGTCAGGGTCAAACTCAAGCAGCAGCTCCAGCGTGCCGCCGCACGGCAAACCAAACTGGTGGGCTTCGTCGGCGCTGATGCCGTATTTGATGAATTGGGGGGGGCCGGTCGGGATCACATGCTCAGGGGTTCCCGCCGCGTTTTTACCGGCGTAAGCCTGGGTAAATTTGTAAATCAGGTCATCTTCAATGCAGCCACCCGAAACAGAACCCACCACGCTTCCGTCTTCACACAGGGCCATGATGGAGCCCACCGGCCGGGGCGATGACCCCCAGGTGCGCACGACGGTGGCCAACAAGGCCCGTTTGCCGTTTTGCCGCCAGTTGCGCAGGGTTCTCAGAACCATTACATCGAGGTTTTCCATGTCTTCTGCCTTTCAGACTGCCGCCAAATCACCTGACACGGGTGTCAGCGCATGGCCAGATAAGCAACCACCACCACCGCCGCAATGCCCACCCAAACCCAAACCGGTATGCCAGCGCCCTGTGCCACCTGCGGCGTGGCCGATGCGCCGCCCGGTGCCACCTGCGCATCGACGGTTTCTTGTTTTGCCGCATAGGCCGCTGGGTGCGCGAGCTGCATCGCATCATCAAACCGCTTGAAAAAATCCTCGGCCATCGATTTGGCGACACCATCGATCAGGCGTTGACCCAATTGGGCAATCTTGCCGCCAACCGAGGCATGCACTGTGTATTGCAATTCGCAACCGGCATCGTTAGGTACCAGTTTGACCGCCGAGTTCCCTTTGCCAAAACCGGCCGCACCACCCTGCCCTTCGAAATTGATGCTGTAGGACTCGGGCGCAACGATATCGCCCAGGGTAATCTTTCCGGCAAATTTGGCAGAAACGGGCCCGATTTTGATGGCCATGCCGATGGCGTACTGGTTCTCGCCCGTGGGCTCAACCTTGTCACAGCCCGGGATACAGGCTTTAAGTACAGCCGGGTCGTTCAGCGCGTCCCACGCTTGTTGTTGGGTAATGGCCAGTTGGCGGCTTCCTTGCATGTCCATGTCAAATTCCTTGGGTTATGTCTGTCTTATTTCTTCATCAATTCAGCCAGGCTGGCGGCCAGATCCTGCAATTTGCTGACATTGTGAACCGCCACCATGCCATGCGCCTGGCTGTGCAGCACCGCCGCGCCCCGTGCGATGGGCGCGTACCCATCAAACCGCAACAAGGGATTAAGCCACAACAACCGGCGGCTGCGGCGGCGCAACCAGGCCAACTCGTCTTTGAGCGCGGCGGGTTCGCCCGTATCCAGGCCATCGGTGATGACAAGCACCAGTGTGCGCCGCCCGACCAACCGCCTAGCATGGGTTTGACGCAGCGTTTTGAGCGAATCGCCGAGTTGGGTGCCACCGGCAAAGTCATCAATCAGGTAACTGGCCTGGGCCAGCATGGCGTCGGTATCTGCCAATTTGAACGCAGGCGTCAAATCGGTCAAATGGGTGCCAAACGCGAACACGTCGCGTTGAACATGCCCATTCACATTGCGGCGTGTAGCGGCATGCAAAAAGGCCAGCAGCAGGCGGGCATACCGCTCCATCGAGCCCGAAACATCAACCAGCAGCAACAAGGGTAACGGTTGCTGGCGACGGCTCAGTTTGGGCAGGCGCATCAATTCGCCACCGGTTTGGGCAGCCTGATGCATGACGCCCGGCCAATAAACACGCTTGCCCTGGTACGCAGGCCGCGTGCGGCGCGATGCGTAATGGGGCAAAGGCAAGCGCACGTCCCGTGCCAAGCGCTCAACCAAACGGTATTCGGTGCCAGACAATGAATTGAAATCAGCGTGCTTCAGGCGCTGCAAATCGCTGGCGGTCATGGCCGCGTCAAACTCGAGCTTTTGGTCGTCTTGCTTGGGTTTGGCTTGTTGGCCAAAGGTTTTTTGGGGCGAAAGGGCCTCATTGACCCGGGGGCGCCGCTTGTTGGGTTCGGCTTTGCCTTCGGCGCTGGGCAGCAATTGAGACAACAACTTGTTGGCCACATCAGGGTTGCGAAAGTAAACGTCAAACAACTCTCGAAACACCAAGCGGTCTTGCTCGCGGCTCACCATTACCGCCTCCATCGCAGCCGAAACATCTTGCTTGTCAGCCAAACCCACCCACTGGGTCGCTTGCACGGCCAGCGCAATGCGCGAGGCATCCACCCGAACGCCCGCGCGACGCAGGCTGCGGCCAAAACCAGCGATGTTGTCGGCCAGTTTGCCCGATCTGGCGTCACCTAAAAGCATGGGCTGCCTAAGTTTGAACTTCTTCGGGCTTCAACAAAGCCGTCGCCATGTCCGCCGTGAGCGCAGCCACATCTTCACGCTGCTTGAACAAAATGCCCGCTGTGTCGGCCACCACTTCGGGGTCGACTGCCAGCGTATCGAGCGCTACCAGGGCTTTGGCCCATTCCACACTTTCGGCGATGCCGGGCGCGCGCTGGAAAGCGTTGGCAAACGGTGCGCTGCGCAAGCGCCCGACGAATTCGGCGACCTGAGCCGATAACGCTTCAGATGCCCCCGGAACCTGCGCCCGAATAATCGCCAGTTCGCGTTCGCGTTCAGGGTAATCCAGCCAGTGGTAAAGACACCGCCGCTTGACGGCGTCGTTCAGCTCGCGGGTGCGGTTGCTGGTGAGGATGGTGACGGGCGTGAATTGCGCTTTCACGGTGCCAATTTCAGGAATGCTGACCTGGTATTCACCCAGGTATTCGAGCAAAAACGCTTCAAACGGCTCGTCGGCCCGGTCGACCTCGTCGATCAGCAGCACAGCACCGGGCGCGGGCGCTTGCAAGGCCTGCAAAAGCGGGCGGCGAATCAGGTAACGGTCCTGATAAACCTCGCGCTCAATCGCTGCCGTGCTGGTTTTG
>JANOVW010000652.1:0-11146 GCA_031417575.1 Rhodoferax sp.
AAAGAATACTTTTTCAAAATATTTAAATACAGGTTCAACTGTCTATCAAGGCGCTCTGACGCAACCGGTTGGGTGCCAGGGCACCGGCAGAATCCAGAATCGGGTAGGCAATTGAGCAGATGTGCGAGTTGATGCGTTTCAGGTCGCTGATCAAATCCAGGTGCAGCGAACTGGTTTCAATGCTTTGCATGGTGTTCGACGACAAGCGCTCCAGGTGAGTGGCGGCGTATTCACGCTCCAGGTCGCGAAAGCGGGTTTTTTCTTCCAGCAGCTTTTGCGCGTCGCGCACGGTGCCATTCAAAAAAACGCCCATGCCCAGCCGCAGGTTGGCCACCAGGCGGCCATGCAGCTCGCAGATTTCGTTCATGCCGGCTTCTGAAAATTCACGCCCTGGGGCGATTTTTTTATCTTCAATGTCTTGCACGACGCGTTCGATGATGTCACCAATTTGCTCCATGTTGATCGTGAAGCTGATGATGTCTGTCCAGCGGCGCGCTTCGCTTTCGCCCAGTGCTTCGCGCGAAATTTTGGTCAGGTAATATTTGATGTCGCTGTACAGCTCGTCCACCGTGTCGTCCATCGCACGCAGGTCGGCGGCCAGTTTGCGGTCGCTGGTTCTGATGACGGTGAGCATGCCTGTCAGCATGTTCTCGACCACGTCGGCCTGATGCATCGATTCACGTACCGCGCATGAGATGGCCAGCGAAGGCGTGGCCAGGGCCGTTGCATCCAGGTGCCGCTGGCGGCCCGCCATGGTGGTTTTGAGCGGCTTGGGCAGCCATTTCTCAACCGCTTGGGCCACCCAGCCGGTAAAGCTGATGAAGAGCAGGCCCATCACCAGGTTGAACGCCAGGTGAAACAACACCACTTGCGTGGCCAGGTCGCCCACCAGGCTGGGGATATGCCGCAGGTAAAGCGCGATGAGCGGCGCAGCGATTGCAATGCCCACTGCCTTGAAGATCAGGTTGCCCAAAGGCACTTGGCGGGTTTCAACCTTGGCGCGCAAGGTGGTCAGAACGGCCAGCAAACCGCTGCCCAGGTTGGCACCCAGTACCAGGCCCAGCGCCACGTCAATCGGTACCACATGAGTCACCGCCAGCGTTGCCGTGAGCAACACGATGGCCAGGCTGGAATACGAAAACACAGCCAGCAAGGCGCCGACAAACACTTCCAGCAGCAAGTCACTGGTCAGGGTGGCCAAAAGCGATTTGACAGCCGCCGCCTGCGTGAGAACGTTGGCTGATTGCGTCACCAGCTTGAGCGCCAACAGCATCAGGCCCAGGCCGATCAAGACCCGCCCGATACGCCCGAGGGTGGTCGATTGCCTCAGGATAAACAGCACCACACCAATCAGGATAAACAACGGTGACAGCCAGGACAGATCGCGCGAGAACACCACTGCCATCAGGCTGGTGCCAATGTCGGCACCCAGCATCACGGCCAGGGCGGAAGGCAGCGTCATCAAGCCCTGGCCGACAAACGCAGAGACGATCAGCGCGGTGGCGGTGCTGCTTTGCACCAGCGCGGTGACGCCGATGCCTGACAGGCTGGCAGTAACCCGGTTGGACGTGCTTTTGGCCAGCACGTTGCGCAGGTTGGCCCCAAATACCCGCAAGATGCCCGTGCGCACCAGGTGCGTGCCCCACACCAGGAGAGCAATGGCGGCCAGCAGGTTCAACAGGTGGGTCACGCGGATTTGGTTTTAGGAAGCGCGTTTGATCTGGAGCGGTTTATTTGGAGCGTTTAACCCGCAGGATTTCGTCAAGAATCAAACACACAGCACCGATGCTAATGGCGCTGTCGGCGATGTTGAAAGAGGGGAAATACCCCCCGTGAAACACCGGTTTGAGCCAATCCCAGTGGAACTGCAAAAAATCAACTACATAACCGTACAGCAGCCGGTCAATCACGTTGCCAATGGCACCGCCCAAAATGCAAGCCATGGCAAATGAAAACAATTTTTGCCCAGGGTGCGATTTAAGCATCCAGATGATGAAGCCCGCGGCCAGCAGCCCGACGCCGGTGAAGAACCAGCGCTGCCAGCCACCGGCATTGGCCAGAAACGAAAACGCGGCGCCTTCGTTGTGTACCCGGACCACATTGAAAAAACTGGTCACAAAGGTGCCGTCGCCCAGTTTGTAGTTGCCCACGATCAGTACTTTGGTGAACTGGTCGGCAATCAGGATGATGAGGGCCAGGCCCAGCCAGGCCATCAGGCTGGCGGACGAGGCGCTGCCGCCAGAACCACCGGAGAAGCCACCGCCTGATTTGCCCGCTGGTTTTTTCCCGCCTGCGCCTTTGCCGCCTTTGTCTGCATAGGCCATCATACAAACTCCCGCTTTTCACCCGCGCCGTGCAGGTTGCTGATGCAACGGCCACAGATGGTGGAGTGTGCCGCATTGTGGCCCACGTCGGCCACATAGTGCCAGCAGCGGTCACATTTGGTGTCAACAGAGGGTGTCACCACAACCTTCAAGTCGTCTCCGGCACGCACTTCAATGGCCGAAACGATGAATGCGAATTTCAGGTCTTCGCCAAGCGAGTTCATGTCGTGAAGAGACTGTGCTGGAAGTTCCAGCGAAATGGTGGCCTGCAGAGACGATCCAATTTTTCCGTTGGCTCTCCAGACTTCAATTTCCTTATTGACGATATCTCGCAATTGGCGAATGTGACCCCACTTCGCCAGCAAGGCTTCATCTGGAACCTCCAATGGCAAATAGGTATCCAGAAAAATGCTTTCGGCATGCGCTGCAGGCACCTTGCCCGCCTTGGCCATTTCGCGCCAGGCTTCTTCAGCGGTGAAGCTCAGGAAAGGCGCCATCCAGCGCACCATGGCCTGGGTGATTTGCCACAGGGCGGTTTGGGCGCTGCGCCGCGCCAGTGATTTTGGCGCGGTGGTGTAAAGGCGGTCTTTGAGCACGTCCAGATAAAACGAGCCCAGGTCTTCACTGCAATAAATCTGCAGCTTGGCCACCACAGGGTGAAACTCGTAAACCTCGTAATGGGCCAGGATGTCGGCTTGCAATTGAGACAACCGGCTCAGGGCAAAACGGTCCACTTCAACCATGTCGTCCAGCGCGACTGTGTCGGTCGCGGGTTCAAAATCGCTCACGTTGGCCATCAGGAACTTCAGGGTATTGCGGATGCGCCGGTAGGTGTCGACCACACGGGCCAGGATTTTGTCGTCACCCGCGATGTCGCCGGAATAGTCACTGGCGGCTACCCAAAGACGCACGATTTCGGCGCCCAGCTTTTGATTGACCACCTGGGGCTCGATCCCGTTGCCCAGGCTCTTGCTCATCTTGCGGCCCTGGGCGTCTACCGTGAACCCATGCGTCAGGATCCCGCGGTAGGGGGCCCGGTCATACATGGCACAGGCCGTTAGCAATGACGAATGGAACCAGCCCCGGTGCTGATCGTGCCCTTCCAGGTACAAATCAGCCTCGGGCCCGGTTTCATGGGCATGCGCGAGGTGGCCCTCTGGCAATTGGCCCTTGTGGCTGCCTTTGAGCACGGTGGTGTGGGTGGTACCCGAGTCGAACCAGACCTCCAGAATGTCCTGGCTTTTGGTGTAGGCGGGCGCATCGTCGGCACAGCCTAGTTGTGCAAAAATGTCGCGGGTTTCGGCTTTGCTCCAGGCCTCAATGCCACCGGCTTGCACCATGTCGGCGGCGATGTCCAGAATCTCCATGGTTTTCGGGTGCAACTCGCCGCTGTCTTTGTGCAAAAAGAAGGGCAATGGCACGCCCCAACTGCGCTGGCGGCTGATGCACCAATCGGGCCGCCCGGCAATCATGTCGTGCAGGCGTACCTTGCCGTTCTCGGGGTAAAACTGTGTTTGTTCAATCGCATCCAGTGATAGTTGGCGCAGTGATTTGGGTGCCTTGTCTTGGGTGAACACACCAACGCCTTCATCCATGCGAATGAACCATTGGGCCGCCGCCCGGTAAATAACCGGGGTTTTGTGCCGCCAGCAATGTGGGTAGCTGTGGGTGATGTCGACGGTGCTGAAAAGCCTGCCCGCCTCGCGCAGCGTGTTGATGATGACCGGCGCGGCTTTCCAGATATGCTGGCCGCCAAAAAGGGCGAAATCAGCCGCGTAGGCACCATTGCCCTGCACCGGGTTCAGGATGTCGTCGTACTTCATGCCATGGGCTACGCAACTGTTGAAGTCTTCCACGCCATAGGCGGGTGAAGAATGAACCAGTCCAGTGCCGTCGTCGGCGGTAGCGTAGTCAGCCAGATAGACCGGGCTAAGGCGGTCATAGGCCGGGTCGACATGGGCCAACGGGTGTTTGAAGCGGATGCCGCCCAGGTTTTTGCCTTCGGTGGTGGCGACGATGCTGCCCTGCAACGCAAAACGCTCCAGGCATTTCTCGACCAGAGATTCGGCCAGTACCAACAGGCCACGCGGCGTGTCGACCAGTGCGTAAACCAGTTCGGGGTTGAGGTTCAAAGCCTGATTGGCCGGGATGGTCCAGGCGGTGGTGGTCCAGATCACGGCAAAGGCTTCTTTGACGAGCGGTTTCAAACCGAATGCGTCAGCCAGTTTGTCGGGCTCAGCGCACAAAAACCCGACATCCAGCGTTTGTGATTTTTTGTCAGCGTATTCGATCTCGAACTCGGCCAACGACGAGCCGCAGTCAAAACACCAGTAAACCGGTTTCAAACCACGGTACACAAAACCGCGCTCCATCACCCGTTTGAAGGCGCGGATTTCATTCGCCTCGACTTCCGGGTCCATGGTTTTGTAGGGGTGTCCCCAATCGCCCAGCACACCCAGGCGTTTGAATTCAGCCATCTGGATGGCGATTTGTTCAGTGGCAAACGCACGGCTTTTGGCCTGCATCTCATCGCGCGGCAGGTTGCGGCCGTGTTTTTTCTCGATGGCGTTTTCAATCGGCAAGCCGTGGCAGTCCCAACCGGGGATGTATTGCGCGTCCAGCCCCTTGAGCTGTCGCGCCTTGACGATCATGTCCTTCAGAATCTTGTTGACGGCGTGGCCCATGTGAATTTGGCCATTGGCATAAGGAGGGCCATCGTGCAGGATGAACTTCGGTTTGCCCAAGCGGGCATCCCGCAGTTTTTTGTAGATACCTTTGTCTTCCCATTCTTTCACCCAGCCGGGTTCGCGTTTGGGCAAATCGCCGCGCATGGGGAAGGGCGTGTCGGGCAGGTTCAGGGTGCTGCGGTAGTCAGCTTTGGGTGCGGTATCAACGGGGGCATTCGGTTCGGTCATGGGGTCACTCAGGGAAATGGGGGTGTTACTGCCAGTCAAGGCCGGGGTTGCGGCAGGCCACGCTGCGGCAAACAAAAACCGGGCGCGGCGCGGGGCAAAGTGCGCCAGGGGGCCCTGTCAAATTCGGGTGCCCAAAATGAACGGCACCAGATTGGCCGCTGTGGCCAAGGCGGCGCGTGACAGCCAGGCGCGTGCATCAGCGCAGTCTTTTTCAATGCCTTGCGTCAAGGCGTCCAGACTGTCGTATTTCAATTCGTTGTGCAGTTTGTGCAATATTTCCACCCGGATGATTTTACCGTAGGCTTCAGTGGCCTCTTTTCCCGCTTTGCCCGCGCCAAAGCTGGCGGGCCACTGCAGGCAGTGGGTCTCCAGCAGCACCCTTCCACCATTGACGTCGTTTGGGTCAATCGACGGGCGCACCCCGAGGTTGGCAACACCCGGAACTGCCTGCGCATCCAGCCCATGCACCTGAACCACAAAGATGCCGCTGGCGGCTGGCTTCCAGTGTTTGAAACGCAGGTTCAGTGTACGAAACCCCAAGGGCCGCGATGCATCGCAGCCGAGCGTTCGGCCCAGTTTGCGGCCATGCACCACGTGGCCCGAAATGCGATAGGGCCGGCCCAGCAAGCGGGCCGCGTTCTCCATATTGCCTTCTGCCAAAGCCGCTCTGACCGCCGAGCTGGAAACCCGTGCCCCGTGCACTTCGTAACTGTTCATGCGGGCTACGTCAAAACCGGCCTTGTCGCCCGCTGCATCCAGCGCAGCGTAATCACCGGCCCGTTTGGCGCCGTAACGAAAATCGTCACCCACCAGTACGTACTTTGCCCCCAGCCCTTTGATCAGCACGTGATCCACAAAGGCCTGGGGATCCATTGCAGCCAGTCGCGCGTTGAAAGGCAGCACCACCACCTGGTCAATTCCGCAGGCGGCCAGGTCGATCAGCTTGTCGCGCAAGGTGCCGATACGCGCCGGGGCCAGGTCGGACTGACCAGTGGCCTGCGCAAAATAATCCCGCGGATGCGGTTCAAAGGTGAGCACACAACTGGGCAAGCCACGCTGGCGTGCTTCGTCACGCAGCAAGGCCAGCATCGCCTGGTGACCCCGGTGCACGCCATCAAAGTTGCCGATGGTCAGCGCGCAGGCAGCAGCAATGCCCGGATGTTCAAAACCGCGAAACACTTTCATGAAAAAACCCGGCGCAAATTCATCACAGGAAAGACTCAATTTTGATAGCAATCCATGGGCTTTTAATAAGCCCTATGGCGCTGAAGTGACATAAAAACAAGTTATATTGTCACCCAGCTGCCCAAGCTTTGAATTCCGCTTTGGCAGCCCGTGATTTTTTGCTGTTCCCGGTGGTTTTTTTGACTATTGAACGGAGGCAATTTTGAAGGTCTTGAAGCTGTCAGCCCAAGGGTTGCCGCAATCCTGGATATCGCTTGAGCAGGCGGTTATCCACTACGCGGCTGAAGAGGTGCGCTGGGAATCAGGTGCCCAGGTCGCGGTTTTCCACGGCGGGCACAACGCGGCAACCGGTCTGCAGTCCATCATCACGGTCAACAGCATCATTGGCACCAAAGGCGTGCCCAATATCAACCCATTTACGCTGCGCCCCAGCCTGACCAATAGCAAGCTGTTTGTGCGCGACCGCAATGTCTGTGCTTACTGCGGTTCGGTTCACGATGAAGAAGAACTCACCCGGGAACACATCATTCCGTTCGCGCAAAACGGACAGGATCACTGGATGAATGTGGTCACAGCCTGCCGCGCCTGCAACCACCGCAAAAGCAGCCGCACGCCCGAGCAGGCCCACATGCCGTTGTTGTACGCGCCCTATGTCCCCAGCCTGTGGGAAGACTTCATCTTGCGCAACCGCCGCATTCTGGCGGACCAGATGGAGTTTTTGATGGCGCACGTGCCCAAGTCGTCACGCCTGTTGGCTTAGCTCCGGCCCCTTTGGCGGGTAGCCACTCAGCCAACCCAGAGCGGCTGCGTGCGTGTCACCCGGCGCGTTAAACGATTTTTTTCCTTGCCAGAGGTACTGGGCGCACCTCCTTCTTTACCTGCGGCATCCGCCCTAGGCTGGCTGAGGGGCCACCCGCCAAACCAGCAGATCTCTACTGCGTGATCTCCAGCACCACGCTGCGGTTTTCGGCGGCAGGCCAGGTTTGGCCTGTGACACGTTCACCGTTGAACTCGCCAGCCACGGGGCGCACCCCACCTTGTGTGAGCAGCATTTTGGAACTGGCGACGCCCGCGCCTGTGGGCGGAACACCGGGCAGGGCAGTTTTGCCGTCCAGGCTGACTTTGTCGCGCTCCAGATCAAAATAACCACGCGGGCGGAACAGCGTCACGACCGATTGGGCCGCTTTGTCGGCATCGGACAAACGTTCAAGGCGCAGGTGCACGATGGTGCTGGAGCGTGGAAACGGGCTGCGGTAAATATGGGTGGTGGTGTAGCCGGGCGCGGCGACAACAAACTCGTATTGCACCCCGGCTTGCGCGGTGAAGGGGCCCCATTCGCCGTCTCCGGCGACGGTTTTGGTATACGCGGCTGGACCCTGGCGTGCGCCACTGGCAGCATCGGTGGCGTAAATTTCAAGATTGGCCGCGCCGAGGGGTAAGTTGTTGAAGTCGTTGCCCGATTTGGGGTCGTGCGAGGCCACGCCCCGGCCGGTGATGTTGCCCGACAGGGCAATGGTCGCCTCTTTGGTGATGGCCGTGGTGGTGGGTGCATTGCCAGTGATGAAGCGAAAGGCTTGTTCGAAAGCCTGCGGTGAATACGAAGTTTCGCGGTGGTCGATGCGCGGGATCACCACATTGGTGGCGCCTTTGAGTTCCGGCCCGGCAAAGGTGACGTTGGTGGCGGTGCCTTTGGCGCCGATCCAGACGCCATCGGGTTGGGCAAACTTGTCGTTGTTGTCGGATCGGATGGTCATCCACTTGACCGGCCCGGTGACTTCGTCGCCATTGGCGTTTTTGGGCGCGTTCAAGCCAGTCAAAAACGGGCCGGTGCCGGAAAACTCGTTGCCCTCGCGAAACCCTTTGATGGCCCATACCCCATGGTTCGGTGTGCCGCCCAAAATCGCATGTGACACGGTGTTGCTGCCGCCGCCATTCTGGATGTAGTCGCGGATCGCGTTGCCACCGCGCGAATTGCCAAACAAAACAACCTTGTCGGTAGATGTGGCGCGCAAGACCTTGCCGACCTCGTTGCGCAGGTAGGCCATGTTCTCGTCACTTGATGTCGTACCGGGTTGAGCCTTGCTGTTGTCGGCGCGGGCTGACGGGTAAGGCACTTCGATGGCGTAGAGCCGGGAACGCGGCCAGCCGTTGGATTCAAATCGCCACAAGGTGGTTTGCCACAACGCCGCCGTGTCGCCGTTGCCATGCACAAAAACGATGACGGGCGATTCTGCCAGGCCCCGGTCAGCAGGAGCAGATGGGCCAAATGGCCCGGACGCGCAAGCGCCCAGAAGGCCCGTTGCAGCCAGAAGGGCAAGTAGTATGCGGCGATTGTTCATGGTGGGCCTTAGTTGGAAAATACCCCAGCTTCGTCTTTCATTCGGTCTGCCACTTCGCCCAGCTGGTGCATGCTGTCACCATAACTCATCTCCAGTTGCGTCAGCTTGCGAAAGTAGTGGCTGATGATGTATTCGTCTGTAACGCCGATTCCGCCGTGCAATTGCACAGCCTGTTGGCCCACATAACGCATCGAATTGCCCAATTGGTATTTGGCGCGTGCCATTGCCGCCCGGCGCTCAGGTGCCGGTGCGTTTAGTTTGAGGGTGGCGTAATAACTCATCGAACGGCCCAGTTCAAGTTCCATCTTCATGTCGGAAGCGCGGTGGCGCAGGGCCTGAAAGGAGCTGATCGCGACCCCAAAGGCTTTGCGGGTGTTCAGGTATTCTGCAGTGATGGTCAAGGCTTTTTCCATGGCGCCAACGCCTTCGGCACACACAGTTGCGATGCCAATGTCTACCGCGTGCTCCAACGCGATCAGGCCATTTTCTGTCACCATCTGGGCATTGGCGCTGTTCAAGACCAATTCGCCAGCGCGGCCACCGTCTTGGGTGCCATATCCTCGTGCGCTGACGCCTGGGGTTTCGCGCGCCACCAGAAACATCGCCATTTTTCCGGCAGCCATTGCGGGGACCAAAAAGGCGTGGGCAACGTCTGCTACCGGAACCAGGCTTTTGGTACCTGACAACGACCACGTGCCGTCGGCAAAAGCTGCGGTGGTGGCACACTGGTTAAGGTGGTACCGGGCCGCGCGCTCGACATGCGCCAAAACAACAATGGCTTCGCCAGATGAGACACGGGGCAACCAAGCCGCTTTGAGTTCCGCAGGGGCGTATCCTGCCAAAACGCCGCCGGCAATCAGGGCCTGCGACAGTGGCTCACAAACGATGCCGCGCCCTAGCTCTTCCATCACCACCATACCTTCCACCGGCCCCATGCCCATGCCGCCGTCGGCTTCAGGAATGTACAAGCCGCAAAGGCCCAACTCGGCAAGTTCGGCATAGGCCTCAGCAGAAAACCCGCCCGAGTCGGCGATTTTGCGGCGCCGGTCAAATGTGTAAGCTTTGTCGACCCATTTCTTTACCGCATCGCGAAGTTGTTCTTGTTCGTCAGAAATGTCAAAGTTCATAAATCACCTTTACCAATAGAGCCCATAGCCCACAATTAAAAAAAGAAAAGTGTTGTCCACTGCATTCATCACTCTGGAACCCCCTCCCGGAGGGGGCCCTGGGGGAGCAAATCTTGCGCGCATCAGCGCAGACGGTTCTACGGCATCAGCCGAGAACGGTCTGCGCGACGATATTTCGTTGCACTTCATTGGAACCACCGTAAATGGTGGTTTTGCGCATGTTGAAGTAGGTACCAGCAAGTGGTACGCAATACAAGGCGCCTACGGCATCGCCTTGCCAGCCTGCGTCCATGGCTTCGCGGATCAACGGCAACGAATAGGGACCGGGCGCCAACATCATCAATTCGGCATACCGCTGCTGAATTTCACTGCCGCGAATTTTGAGTAACCCCGCCACGTCCAACGCATTTTTGCCTGATTTTTCAGCGGCCAATACCCGCAGCACCATCATTTCGAGGGCAACAACTTCGACTTCCAGTTTGGCAATTTCATCGCGGAAGCGACGGTCGTCATACATGCCTTCGGCTTTGGCAATGCGTTTGAGCCGTTCCAGTTCGCGTTTGGCGCGGTTCACATCGGCAATATTGGTGCGCTCGTGGCTGAGCAGGTGTTTGGCGTAAGTCCAGCCTTTGTTTTCCTGGCCGATCAGGTTTTCGGCTGGCACGACCACATTGTCAAAAAATACGTCGTTTACTTCTACGCCACCATCAACCGTGCGAATCGGCCGAACCGAAATGCCAGGTGACTTCATGTCGATCAGCAGAAAACTGATGCCAGTTTGCGGCTTGCCTTCATTGCTGGTTCGCACCAGGCAAAAAATCCAGTCACCAAATTGGGCCAGCGTCGTCCAGGTTTTTTGGCCATTAACGAGGTAAGTATCTCCTTGGCGTTCAGCCTTGCATTTCAGGCTGGCGAGGTCAGAACCTGCATTGGGCTCGCTGTAGCCCTGGCTCCACCACACCTCACCACTGGCGATGCCCGGCAGGTGGCGTTTTTGCTGCTCAGGCGAGCCAAAGGCCATGATGACGGGCGCCACCATAACCGGGCCAAAGGGCAGAATGCGTGGCGCACTGGCCATGGCGCACTCTTCCTCAAACAGGTGTTTTTGCACAGCTGTCCAGCCGGGTCCGCCAAATTCTTTGGGCCAGCCAAACCCCAGCCACCCTTTTTTGCCCAAAATCTTGCCCCAACCCTGTTGGTCTTCACGGCTGAGGTTCAAACCGTTTTGTACTTTGTAGGCGACGTCTTTGGGCAGG
>JANOVW010000653.1:0-2047 GCA_031417575.1 Rhodoferax sp.
CAAAATTGATTTTATTTGATATTTTTTATGCGCCACCAGGCGGCAGCCAGGGCGATCAGGGCGGCCCCAATCATCACAAATTTGATGCTGGCAAACAGCGCGGCCCCATGGGCCAAAGCCGCACCTTGGCCGGTGTGCACCACGCCGATCAGGCACAGGTTTTCTGCCGCATCAAAACCGCCGGCCAGCAGCGCAACGAAGGCAAATACGCGGGCCACGCGGGCTAGCCCAGGCGCGGCGCTTTGCACCAGCCGCTTCTCAGCCATCAGCAAACCCAGGCAGACCAGGCCCGCGTATTCGAGCATGAACAAATAATCCAGCCCCAAGCTGAGCATGGCCCATTGGCGGCCCCGTTCACCCCAAGCGGCCAGCGTGGCTTCGCAACTGCCCGTCCAGCCACAAAACTCGAACGACACAATGCCATGCAGGTTGCCCGGCACCCGCAGTTGCAGGTCAATCGCGCCCAACGCCAGCAGCGTCGGCACCACCAGCACCAGCAGAATGCGGAACAGGGTTTTGAACGACAGTGTGGGCACGTGAATCCTGACAGTTGGCGTGGGGGGCACCGGGTAGTGCCGCGTCCCGTTGAAAAACCGGAAAGCTGACAAGGCCAATATATCAGCCACCCCGCCTGCGAATCAACGATCCGCCGGGCTCGCCTTCACCGGTACCGGTTTCCAGCGTTTCAACAACAAGGCGTTGCTCATCACACTCACCGAACTCATCGCCATGGCAGCACCGGCCAGCACCGGGTTCAGGTACCCCAGCGCCGCCAGCGGAATGCCAGCCGCGTTGTAGGCAAAGGCCCAAAATAGGTTTTGGCGAATTTTGGCAACCGTGCGGTCAGAGATATCCAGCGCGGCCAGCACCAGCAGGGGGTCGCCCCGCATCAGGGTGATGCCGGCGGCGTGCATGGCTACGTCGGTGCCGTTGCTCATGGCCATGCCCACATGCGCCGCTGCCAGCGCTGGCGCATCGTTAATGCCATCGCCCACCATGCAAATGATGCCCCCACGGTCGCCCACTGCGTGTGGCTCCCTGCCCCCCGAGGGGGCCGTGCCTTGCTTGGGGCGGCCCGGCGCTGCGGCTGCACTGCTGCCATCCTTCAGGCTGTTGATGATCGCCGCTTTGTCACCCGGCAACACCTCGGCCATCACCTCGCCTTCTTCAGGCCGCAAGCCCAGGCGGCGCGCCATGGCGTAGGCGGCGCCCTGGTTGTCGCCGGAGATCATCAGCACCTTGATGCCCCGTGCACGCAAAGCGGCCAGCAGATCTGCCGCACCGGGTTTGGGTTCGTCGGCAAAAGCCATCAAGGCGCGCAACTCCACGCGCCCTTCCACCCCATCGCCTATGCGCTGGGCCAATGCCGACACCGTGGCCCCGGCCTGCTGCAGTGCGGTCGCCTGATCCTCAAGCGGTCCGAGCTCCACTTTCAACTCTGCCATCCAGCGCAGGCTGCCGATCAGGTACGTGCTGCCGTCTACCTCGCCTTCCGTGCCACGCCCAGGCACCGCCTGCAATGCCGAGACGGCGCTCAGCGCCACGCCTTTTTCTTGGGCGGCCACAATCACCGCGCGGGCCAGTGGGTGCTCACTGCCCTGCTGCAGGCTGGCAGCGATTTGCAGGGCAGCGGCTTCGTCCAGCCCGGTCGCGCCCACTTGCGCCCGCGCGGCATGCAGGGCGGTCAGGCGCGGTTTGCCCGCCGTCAGGGTGCCGGTTTTGTCGAAGGCCACCAGTGTTACCTTGTGTGCCAGTTCCAGCGCTTGCACGTCTTTGATCAGAATGCCGTATTTGGCGGCCACGCCTGTGCCGGCCATGATGGCGGTCGGCGTGGCCAACCCCAGCGCACAGGGGCAAGCGATGACCAGCACCGCCACGGCATAAATCACCGAGGTTTCAAACGAATGGCCGGTCAGCCACCAGCCCAGCAAGGTCACCAGGGCAATCACCAGCACTACCGGAACAAACACATTGCTCACCTGATCCACCAGGCGCTGAATCGGCGCCTTGGTGGCCTGCGCGTCTTCCACCAGCTGGATGATGCCGG
>JANOVW010000654.1:0-13545 GCA_031417575.1 Rhodoferax sp.
GCATGATGGCGCATGCCGACAAGCTGGAGTTTGAGCAGGCCGCCGAGCTACGCAACCAGGTCTCGGCGCTCTCCAATGTGTTGCATCAGCAATCGGTCGACAACGTGGCAGATCGCGATGTCGATATCCTGGCTGTCAAAGTGCAAGGCGGGCGGGCCTGTGTCAACCTGGCGATGGTGCGCGGTGGCCGCCACTTGGGTGATCGGCCCTATTTCCCGACCCATGTGGAGGAAGCCAGCGCGGTATTTCGGGACGATGACGAACTGAATATGCCCGGCAAATCAGTTGAAGTCCAGGTGCTCGAGGCCTTTGTGGCGCAACACTACATTGATATTGCCGTGCCCCCGTCATTGATCACTGGCGAACGCATCAGCCGCGCCTTGGTTGCGGCGCTAACGCTGCAATCGGGCGTCAAAGTCAGCGCCGTGCACCAACCGCGTGAACAACGCCGAGCCTGGCTGGATATGGCTCAAACCAATGCCGATCTTCAATTGGCTCGGCTGTTGTCGGAGGAAGGCTCGCAGCAAGCCCGTACGCGTGCCCTGGCAGAGGCGCTGGACATGACGCTCGATGCCTTGCCCCTTGCCGCAAGTGGTGCAGGGCAAAATCCGCTGGACGAGCTGCGGGTGGAGTGTTTTGACATCTCGCACACCGCCGGTGAAAACACGCAGGCTTCATGCGTCGTGTTTCACCACCACAAAATGCAAAACGCCGAGTACCGCCGATACAACATCGATGACATCACCCCTGGCGACGATTACGCCGCCATGCGCCAGGTGTTGCTGCGCCGGTATGGCAAGTTGGCTGAGGCCCTTGCCCAGGCAAAAACCACCGGCAGCGTTCCCGCTGGAACCGGCAAACTGCCCCATCTGGTGCTGGTAGATGGCGGCAAAGGCCAGGTCTCACAAGCGCGTGAAGTGTTTGAAAGCTTGGGGCTGGATGTATCGTTGATCGTGGGCGTCGAAAAAGGAGAAGGCCGCAAAGTTGGCCTGGAGGAGCTGGTGTTTGCCGATGGGCGCGAAAAGGTCTATTTGGGCAAAGATTCCGCCGCCTTGATGCTGGTGGCGCAAATTCGTGACGAGGCGCATCGGTTTGCCATCACCGGTATGCGGGCGGCACGTAGCAAGGTGCGGGTGGGTGGCAGCAAACTGGAAGATATTGCAGGCATCGGGCCCAAGCGGCGAGCCAAACTGTTGCAACGTTTTGGTGGTGCCCGCGGGGTGGGTTTGGCCAGTGCGCAAGACATCGCCACCGTTGATGGCATTTCAAAAGAATTGGCAGAAGAGATTTATCGGGCTCTGCACTGACAGATTGGCGCATCAGACATGCCACAATAAAGCTATGTTTTTGACCATTCCAACCCTCATGACCTGGGCCCGTATTTTTGCGATTCCCCTGATCGTGGCCGTGTTCTACATGGGTTTGGTACCTGCCACGCAAAACCTGGTTGCGACAGTGCTGTTCGTTGTGTTTGCCTTGACCGACTGGCTGGATGGTTATCTGGCACGCAAGCTGAATCAAACCTCCGCTTTTGGTGCTTTTCTGGATCCGGTAGCCGACAAGTTTTTGGTCTGCGCCAGTGTGCTGGTATTGGTGCACTTGCAACGCGCTGACGTGTTTGTGGCGCTCATCATCATCGGGCGCGAGATCGCGATTTCAGCCTTGCGCGAGTGGATGGCCCAGATTGGTGCTTCGCGCAGCGTCGCAGTCCACAGGATCGGCAAACTTAAAACCGTGGCTCAAATGGTGGCCATTCCGTTTTTATTGTTCGACGGCAAATTGTGGGGTTTGATCGATACCCATATTTGGGGCACCTGTTTGATCTGGATTGCAGCCATTCTCACCGTGTGGTCCATGATTTATTACCTCCAGAAGGCGCTGCCTGAAATTCGTGCCCGCGTTAAAAAGTAACGCCAACGGCGTGTCTGAAAGCATCAAGCAAGGGGCGGGCCGGTGAATTCTGAGCGCCAGGATGCCTTTATCAAGGCCATGCCTGTGGTGTTTGTGCTGATCTGGAGCACAGGTTTCATCGTGGCCCGTTTTGGCATGCCCCATGCACCACCGATGAAGTTCTTGCTGGTCCGGTTCTTGTTGTCCATGCTGTGCTTTTTGCCGTGGATCTGGTTGGCACGCGTCAAATGGCCACAAGGGCGAGCCCAATGGCAACACCTGGCGGTTACCGGCGTGTTGATGCAGGCTTTCTATTTGGGTGGTGTCTGGTCGGCCATCAAACTAGGCATGGGCTCGGGTTTATCGTCGCTCATTGTCGGTTTGCAACCGGTGTTAACTGCTTTTTGGCTGGCCGGTACGGGTACGGCGGTGACCCGCAGGCAATGGTGGGGCCTGTCGCTGGGGCTGTTGGGCCTGTTCATGGTTGTGTCTCGCAAGTTTGGTACTGGTGGCGAAGCCGATGGGCTAAATCTGGCGATTGCGTTGCTGGCTCTGGCGGGTATTACGGTGGGCACGCTGTACCAAAAGCGGTTTGTCGCGCCTTGCGACGTGCGAACCGCCAGCTTTGTACAACTGGCGGCAGCATTTTTGGTGACGCTGCCACTGACCCTGTTGGAAACCGAAGCCATGCGATGGAACCTGCAATTGACCGGTGCCATGGCTTGGTCTGTATTGGCTTTGACGTTAGGCGGGAGTTCTTTGCTCTACATGCTGATCCAGCGCGGTGCAGCCGCGTCGGTCACCAGCCTGATGTACATGGTGCCGCCGGTCACCGCGCTGATTGCGTGGCTCCTGTTTGATGAGCCCATCACGGCCATCACGGTGGGCGGTACGCTGATAACGGCCTTGGGTGTCAGCTTGGTGGTGCGGAGCCCAAAAACTTGAAACTATTGGTAAAACTATGCGTAACTTTGAGGAAATCTTGACATGAGCAAAAAACGTATTGCGGTGATTCCCGGTGACGGAATCGGCAAAGAAACCATGCCCGAAGGCGTGCGTGTGATGGAGGCGGCCGCCAGCAAGTTCGGCATCGACCTGCAGTTTGATCACTTTGACTTTTCAAGCTGGGACTATTTTGAAAAACACGGCAAGATGATGCCGGACAACTGGAAAGATCTGGTGGGTGGCCACGATGCAATCTATTTCGGTGCGGTTGGATGGCCAGACAAGATTGCTGATCACACCTCCCTGTGGGGATCCCTGCTTTTGTTCCGTCGCGAATTTGACCAGTACGTCAACTTGCGACCGGCACGGCTCATGCCTGGCATCATCGCGCCGGTGGTGCGGCGCGACGGCTCGGCCCGTTTGCCGGGTGAGATCGACATGTACATCGTGCGTGAGAACACCGAAGGCGAATACTCCAGCATCGGGGGGCGCATGTACCCGGGCACCGAGCGTGAAATTGTCATGCAGGAAACCGTGATGTCCCGGTTTGGCGTAGACCGTATTCTGAAATTCGCTTTTGATTTGGCCCAGTCGCGTCCCAAAAAACATTTGACCAGTGCCACCAAATCCAATGGAATTGCCATCACCATGCCCTATTGGGACGAACGGGTGGCCGAAATGGCCAAGCGTTACCCTGATATCCGGCAAGACAAATTCCATATTGACATCCTGACGGCCCATTTTGTCCAGCGGCCCGATTTTTTTGATGTGGTGGTGGCCAGCAATCTGTTCGGTGACATCCTGAGCGACTTGGGCCCAGCCTGTACGGGCACGATCGGTATTGCGCCGAGCGCCAATTTGAATCCCGAGCGCGCGTTCCCGTCATTGTTTGAGCCGGTGCACGGCTCGGCACCGGATATTGCCGGCAAGGGAATCGCCAACCCGATTGGACAAATCTGGTGTGGCGCCATGATGCTGGAGTTTCTGGGCTATAAAGCGGCGCATGATGCGGTCTTGGCCGCCATAGAAAAAGTGCTGACGCCTGGTAGCGGCGCGCCCCGTACGGCGGATATTGGCGGCAACGCCGGCACGACTGATGTTGGCAAGGCCATTGCTTTAGCGCTTTGATCGGAGACTAATTCCGGTTGTCAAGTGGCAGGCCGGATTTTTGACCGAAATCTGATGAAAAATTTTCTGGTGTGCAGTCTAAAAATTGCGGCAAACCCGAAGCATTTGCTCAAATGATTCAGTCTAGAATCCCCCCTCGCCGCAGATTTGGCCGTTTTGGAAATGTCTGCACGAAACAACCACGCCCTCTTTGTAACGCTGTCCGGTGCGCAATCCGCTCTGCCAAACTAGTGGGCAAATAACGAGACAACCTGTAAACGCCTCTGCTGAGGCTTCCTCCAAGAAAAGGGGTTCCAAGTGAACAAAACAGAACTGATTGAGCATATTGCCAAACATGCTGATATTTCAAAGGCCGCTGCGACCCGTTCGCTTGAATCGGCCATCAGTGCCATCAAGATCACGCTGAAGAAGAGCGGTACGGTCTCACTGGTTGGTTTTGGTACCTTTACGGTCGGAAAACGTGCCGCCCGTATTGGCCGTAACCCACGCACTGGCGAAGCGATTAAAATCAAGGCTGCCAAGGTGCCAAAGTTCCGTCCAGGCAAGGCATTGAAAGATGCGCTGAACTGAATTTATGAGTTGATTAGCGTGTGGGTGCTTAGCTCAGTTGGTAGAGCGGCGCCCTTACAAGGCGTAGGTCGGCGGTTCGAGACCGTCAGCACCCACCACACCAGCGAAGGCGAACCGGCGGTTCGCCTTTTTTGTTGATTAGTCAGAAAATCGTTAATGAGGCCGTGAGTGGCTTTATCGGTGGGTCAGATGGGTTGATCCAATTTGTTAGCTTAGTCCAAAGGTATTTCCATGTTTGAATTCGTTCGCAAGCACACCAAGATCATGATGTTCCTGCTGTTCTTGCTGATCATTCCTTCCTTTGTCTTGTTTGGCATCGATGGCTACACCAAATTCCGTGAAAAAGGCGAGGCGGTCGCGCGCGTGGGTGACCATGACATCACGCAGGAGGAATGGGACAACGCGCACAAAAACCAGATTGAACGCATTCGGGCCCAAATGCCCACGATTGACGTCAAGATGCTGGACTCTCCAGAGGCCAAATATGCAACGCTTGAGCGTCTGGTGCGTGAGCGCGTGCTGAGTGAAGCGGTGGATAAAACCCGTTTGCAAACCAGCGATGCGCGGCTTGCCAGGGAGTTACAGCAAGACCAAACCATTGCCTCATTGCGCAAAGCTGATGGAACGATGGATATGGAGCGCTACCGGCAATTGGCTGCTGGCCAGGGGCTGACGCCTGAAGGGTTCGAAGCGCGGGTTCGCCGCGATTTGTCTGTCAGGCAGGTTGAGCAAATCATTCAGTCAACCGGATTCGCAGGCGCGTCCCAGGCCGCAGTGTCGCTGAATGCTTTTTTTGGCAAACGCGAGATTCAGTACGTCGTATTTGCGCCGTCGGCGTACCAAAGCAAAGTAACACCTACAGACGCCGAACTGCAAGGATTTTACAAAGACAATCAGGCGCTTTTCAAGGCGCAGGAGACGGCTGATATCGAATATTTGGTGCTTGATTTGGAGGGCATCAAAAAAACCATCGTGCTCAATGAAGGCGATCTGAAGACCTATTATGAACAGAACCTGGCGCGGCTGGCCGGTGCCGAAGAGCGGCGTGCGAGTCACATTTTGATCAACGCCCCCAAGGGCGGCAGTGCTGACGACAAGGCCAAGGCCCGCGCCAAGGCAGTGGCGCTGCGTGAAACACTTGTCAAGACCCCAGACGCGTTTGCAGACCTGGCAAAAAAGAATTCGCAAGATCCGGGTTCTGCTGAGCGTGGCGGAGACCTCGATTTCTTTTCGCGTGGTTCGATGGTCAAGCCTTTTGAAGATGCTGCCTTTGCATTGAAAAAGGGCGATATCAGTGATGTCGTGGAGTCTGATTTTGGTTTTCACATCATACGTGTGACCGATATCAAAGAGGCCAAAACCAAATCGTTTGAAGAATCACGCGCCTCGCTGGAAGCAGACCTTAAAACCCAGCAGGCCAAAACCAAATATGCAGAATTGGCCGATCAGTTCACCAACGGTGTTTATGAGCAATCGGACAGCCTCAAGCCCACCGCTGACAAACTGAAGCTCCCGCTGCAAACAGCCAAGGGCTTGACACGCAAAGGGCCGGCAGGATTGCCACCGGGCGCACCGGCGCTTGGGCCGCTGGCTAACGCCAAATTGTTGGCGGCTTTGTTTGGTTCCGATGCGTTGGAGAAAAAACGCAACACCGAGGCCATCGAAACGGCGACCAACCAAATGGTATCGGCCCGAGTCGTCAAGCACCAGCCAGCCACCACTCTGCCATTCGCTGAGGTCAGCACCTTGGTGCGGGAGCGCCTGGTCAGCCAACGAGCCCTGGAGTTGGCCAAAAAAGACAGTACAGAGAAGTTTGCCGCATGGAAGGCCAATCTGGCAGCGGCCAATTTCCCGGTGGCGGTTACGGTTTCGCGTGACCAGACTGCCACCGTGCCAGTGCAGGTTGTTGAAGCCGTGCTGAAAGCTGACACCAGCCTATTACCAACGCTAATCACTGTTGACTTGGGTGGTCAGGGCGCAGCGTTGGCCAAAATAAATGCCGTGGTGGCCCGCGCCAAGCCGGACGATGCGGCGGCTTTGCAGGAGCGGCAGCAGTATTCGGCCGGGTGGAGCGCCGCCGAGAGCCAGGCCTATTTCAATGGCTTGAAGGAAAAATTCAAAGCCAGTATTTTGGTGAAAAAGCCGTCCCGCTCCAGCCTTGAAGAAATTGCAACGGCAGGTTCTTGAAGGGCCGCGTTATAATTTAAAGGTAACGGTGGCTGTAGCTCAGTTGGTAGAGTCCAGGATTGTGATTCCTGTTGTCGTGGGTTCGAGCCCCATCAGCCACCCCAAGTACTGATAAAAAAGCCCACTATCCAACAGATAGTGGGCTTTTTCTTTGGGAATCGATAAAATGCGTCCCTGTGAAATCAGAACTACAAATTATCTTTGGGTTGTTGCTGGTGATCGGATTGCCCATATTGGCCGTCGTGATTTGGCAAGTCAGGCGTCATCAGTTGGCGCGCAAGGCAGCCCGTGATATGAAACGCGGCAACCAAATTTACAGTGAATGGCGTCGCACCGGGCAGCCAAGCAAGCCTGAGTAGGGGCTGGCCTGAATGGCCATCCGGCTAGGTGGCGCGAACCTTGCCGATCATCCTGTTCACTTCATCTGTGCTGTAGCCGGCTGACTGAAGTACCTCAAGGGTATGCTGGCCCAGGGTGGGTGCAGGGGAAGGTGCTGCACAAGGCGTTGCGGAATAACTCGTCGGGGTGCGCATGGTGTGCATCTTTCCTTCGCTGGGGTGATCAATTTCCGGGAAAAAACCGACGCTAGCCAAATGCGCATCCCGCAACAATTCCTCGGGTGAGTTGATCGGCATGTTGGGTATATCTGCCTGGTCAAGCAAGGTGCGCCATTGCGCTGTCGTTCGGGTGCGCATGATGTCAGCCACTTGGCCGTAAACCCAGTCAATGTGAGCTGAGCGTTCGGTGTGCGAGGCAAAACGCGGATCGTTTGCCAACGCGGGCGGCGCATCAATCGCCGAAAAAAAGCTTCGCCAGTGTTTATCGTTGTAGATAAGAACACACAGATAACTGTCCTGGGTTTGGTAGGGGCGGCGATTGGGCGTGATCAGGCGGCCATAACCGCCTTCACCCATCGACGGGATAAAACTGTGCCCCGCCATGTGGTCGCCCAATACGAACTGGGCCAGCGCCTCGAACATCGGCACTTCAACGGTTTGGCCCAAGCCGGTTTTCTCGCGCGCATATAGGGCCGCGGTGATGGCGTAAACCGTGTGCAAACCAGTCACGCGGTCCGCCAACGTAACTGGCGCATACCCCGGCTCGGGGCCACGGTAACGTTGCATGAGCCAAGGCAGGCCGACAGCACCTTGAATGAGGTCGTCATAGGCGGGTTTGGCTGCATAGGGGCCGTTTTGACCGAAGCCAACGCAACTAACGTAAATGATTTTTGGGTTGTGCTTTTTGACAGTTTCGTAATCCAGCCCCAGGCGTTTCATGGCCAGGGGCCGGATGTTGGAAACCATGACATCGGCAGTTTCTGCCAGGCGCAGTAGCGCTTCAATCGCTGCTGGTTGCTTCAGATCGAGCACCACGCTCTTTTTGCCGCTGTTGACGTGCATGAAAATATGCCCCATGCCGGGGTTACGCATCGGGCCGACATTGCGCACGTTGTCACCCTCCGGTGGCTCAATCTTGATCACCTCGGCACCCAGCGCCGCCAGTGTTTGGGTGGCGGAGGGGCCCATCAGGACGGCGGTCAGGTCTAACACCTTGACACCGGCCAGGGGCCCGGCACCGGGTTGCGGGTTTGAGTTGTTGCCAGTTTGCTCCGCTTGTGCAGGATGTACAGGCTGAGGGGATTTGAAAGCGAGGGTCATGGTGCGCCGTTGTTACGTCGATGGGTCGATGGGCAAGCAGTTCTTGCAGCCGGCAATCGTAGGTGATTCGGCCATCGGCCCAACGCTATATATATTCGTACGTGTAATCCCTAGCGATTATTTTCATTTGAAACCTGAAAACCCGTCGTCCCAAAGGCATGATTGGGCGTTTTGTATTTTTAGAACCCGAACAGGAGCATTTATGCGTCGCGATATATTTCTGAAGTCTCTGGCTGCGTTGGCCGCCAGTGGTGTATTTCCCCTGACTGCGCAGGCATCGGTCGCCATCAAGATGATGATTCCGGCCAATCCGGGTGGTGGTTGGGACACTACGGGCCGCGCTTTGGCGCGTGCCATGCAGGATGCCAAAGTCGCCGATACGGTGAATTTTGAAAACAAGGGCGGCGCTGCGGGGGCCCTGGGTTTGGCTCAGTTCATCAATTCCGCCAAAGGTGACGGCAGCGCCCTGATGGTCATGGGCGCAGTCATGCTGGGTGGCATCATCACCAGCAAATCCAAAACCGATTTGTCGACCCTCACGCCATTGGCCCGTTTGACCAGCGAATACAACGTGTTTGTGTTGCCCGCCAATTCACCGTTCAAGACCATGAAAGATGTCGTCGAGCAGCTCAAGAAAGACCCCGGCAGCGTGAAGTGGGGTGGTGGTTCGCGGGGTTCCACCGAGCACATTGCAGCCGCCATGATTGCACGGGAAGTGGGTGTCGATGCCGCAAAGATCAACTATGTTGCTTTCCGGGGCGGCGGTGAAGCCGTAGCGGCCATTTTGGGAGGCAATGTCACCGTGGGAGGCAGTGGCTACAGTGAATTTTCCGAGCACATCGCCAGCGGAAAAATGCGCGCGATTGGTGTCACGTCGGGTGCCCGTCTCAAGGGTATTGCCGTGCCAACCCTGAAGGAGCAAGGTATCAACGTCGAGATCGGCAACTGGCGCGGTGTCTATGGTGCGTCAGGCATCACTCCGGCGCAACGCAAGGTATTGGTTGATTCAGTGGTCAAGGCGACCAAATCCAAGGCGTGGACCGAAGCGCTTGAGAAAAACAGCTGGACACCCGCTGTTTTGACCGGTGCTGATTTCGAAAAATTTGTTGACGATGACTTCGCATCCTTGCGTGCAACCATGGTCAAGTCGGGCATGATTTGAAGCGCCATTTGAAGCACCAACTGGCGTTCTAGTGGCGATCAGGTGATCAGGTGGTGCGAGGCTTTTTCAAGCCCTTCGCCGATGCTGGATTCAACCCGTGGGTTGGGTCTTCATCGGCGAAATTTTTTGTGTCACACTTCAAACTGCACTTTGCCAAAATGGCGACACCTAAAAAACGCATAAGACCAAAACAAGACAACGACTGCGATGGTTTTTGCTATCGCTGCTGAATTTAAAACCCGTCAAATCAGGAGCGCCCATGGCTGAACCTCATTCTTCCGTCATTCAGCAGCGTGCCGTGCTGCTGCAAACCCTGGTGGGTGCCGGTGTGCTCTTGCTGGCCTTGGGGCTTGCCGCAGGAGCCATTTCGATACCGTCGGCTGCCGGTTATGCGGGCGTTGGCCCCAATTTTTTGCCCTGGTTGGTGGCTATTGCATTGGCCATTTGCGGTGGTTTCCTGGTTTTTGAAGCCCGGACCGGCGGATTTCGGCAAATGGACGACGATAGCGGCACTGGCGGCAACAGCAGCAGCCCGGCCGCCCCCGATGCCAAGCCCAACTGGAGTGGTTTTGCCTGGATGTCGGCCGGCTTGTTGCTGAATGCCGTGCTCATCACCACCATAGGCTTTATTTTTAGCTGCACCTTGTGTTTTGTACTGGCTGCACAAGGGTTGCGGCGAAGCGGCCTGGCAGACGCGGCACCGAGTTCCTTTCTGAAAGACACGCTGACCGGGTTGTGCATTGCAGCGCCCGTGTTCTGGATGTTTACGCAATTCCTGGCGATTAATTTGCCAGGCCTGACACAAACGGGGTGGTTGTGATGGATATCTGGAATTCACTCATGCAGGGGTTTGCCACCGCTGGCACGCCCATCAATCTGTTGTGGGCGCTGGTAGGCTGTGCGTTGGGTACGGCTGTAGGTGTGTTGCCCGGTATCGGGCCGGCCACTGCAGTGGCGATGCTGTTGCCCATCACCGCCAAAGTCGACGCCACCGCTTCCATGATTTTTTTCGCAGGCATTTATTACGGAGCCATGTACGGGGGGTCGACCACCTCGATTTTGCTCAATACGCCAGGTGAAACGGCCACCATGGTGACGGCCATGGAAGGCAACAAGATGGCCAAAAGCGGGCGCGCCGGGCAGGCTTTGGCCACGGCCGCAATTGGCTCGTTTGTGGCTGGCACCATCGCGACGGTGCTGGTGACCCTGTTTGCACCCTTTGTGGCGGAACACGCGGTAAAACTCGGGCCACCTGAATATTTCATGCTGATGCTCCTGGCGTTCACCACGGTCAGCGCTGTCTTGGGGCAAAGCACGGTGCGCGGGTTAACGGCCTTGTTTGTCGGTTTGGCGGCGGGTTTGGTTGGCATGGACCAGATCACCGGCCAACCGCGTTACACCGGCGGCGTGCCTGAGTTGCTCGATGGGGTCGAAATCGTTCTGGTGGCGGTTGGGCTTTTCGCCGTGGCAGAGGCTCTGCACGTGGTGCTGTTCGAAGGCAAGGTGGTTGAATCCGAAAACAAGCTCAGCCGCGTCACCATGAGCGGGCGGGATTGGAAGCGCTCGATTCCGGCGTGGTTGCGAGGCACCGCCATCGGTGCGCCGTTTGGCTGTATTCCGGCTGGCGGCACTGAGATACCGACTTTTTTAAGTTACGCCACCGAGAAAAAATTGGCCAAAGGTGACGACCTTGCCGAGTTTGGCAGCAAAGGTGCGATTGAAGGCGTGGCCGGCCCGGAGGCCGCCAACAATGCCACCGTCACCATGGCCATGATTCCTTTGTTGACGTTGGGTATTCCGGTCTCCAACACCACGGCGATTTTGCTCGGCGCTTTTCAGAATTACGGCATTCAGCCCGGGCCGCAGCTGTTTACCAGCTCAGCCAGCCTGGTGTGGGCGCTTATCGCATCGCTTTACATTGGCAATGTGATGTTGCTGGTGCTGAACCTGCCGCTGGTGGGCCTGTGGGTGAAACTGCTCAAGGTACCCAAGGCGCAGCTGTATGCGGGCATTCTGATCTTTGCCACGGTGGGGGCTTATGGCATGCGCCAAAGTGCGTTTGACCTCTACCTGCTGTATGCCATTGGGGTGCTGGGTTTGGTGATGCGGCGCTTCAACTTCCCAACGGCTCCCGTCGTGGTGGGCATGATTTTGGGACCATTGGCCGAAGCGCAGTTGCGCAACGCCATGTCAATTGGCGAAGGCAGCGCCATGGTGTTTTTGCAGCGCCCGGTGTCGCTGATGCTGGTGGTGGTGGTGATTGCCGTTCTGGTGATGCCGCGTTTGCTGAAAAAGAAGGCTGCAGCCATCGCATGAGCGGCTGTTTGAGCCAGAACCCGGCATCGGCCATCGGGGTGATGAAAGTCTGTAAACCGGAAGCCTTTAAGCCGACCGAGGATTGGGCGCCATGAAACTCAAAATGGCTGAAAAATCGCTGTTCGCGATTTTGTTGCGCTCACCTTGGTGGATGAGCTTTGCGCTGGCTATCGCCGTTGGTCTGGCGGCCCGGGCATTGTTGCCTGCGCAGTACGCCAACATTGGCATGATGGGCGGTTTTCCGTTCGCGGTGATTGGCTGCATTGCCTTGTTGCGCCAAGCGCGGGCACCCAGCACAGCCAAAATTGAACAAACCCTGGCGCGTGCAGCCGCCATGAACTGGCGTGATTTCAACGCAGCCTTGCAAGCGGCTTACCAGCGACAAGGGTTTGCCGTCAGCGGCGTCCCCGGCAGCGCGTCAAATGCTGCCGATTTCCAGCTGCGAAAAGACGGTGCCAGCACGTTGGTTTTTGCGCGACGTTGGAAAGCCGCCAACCCCGGGGTCGAGGCATTGCGTGAATTGGTGGCGCTGCGCCAGTCGCAGGACGTGCGCCATTGCAGCTACATCAGCCTGGCGCCGCTCAGCCCGGCGGCGGCCAAGTTTGCGCGCGAGCAGAATATTCAGGTGCCCACATTGACTGATTTGGTTCAGATGCTTGCCTGAAGCCGAATATTTCGTGAAAAGGTAGCGCTTGTTTAAAAGTGTATTGCTCTATAAGCTATCTATTAAGTAGCAAATTTGCGCGAGTATGAGATGAATAGGGTGGCCGGGCCAGGCGTTAGGTAGCCCTCCCCAATCGCCCCGATTGCATGGGAAACCCGGTTTGACAGCGGCACTGCCAGCCATTACGCTTTGCGGTCATTTTGCCGATTTCATTTTGTTTCAACTAAAAGAGAAGAAAGTCAAAACCATGTCCAGTTCCAAGCCTTCCAAATCGCTGCTTGATCATTTGTATGAGCACGAAGCAAAACGTGCCGACCAAATTTACCTGACGCAACCTTTGGGTGGCAACCAGGTGGCCGATTACACCTGGAAGCAAACCATGGACCAGGCACGGCGCATGGCCACACATTTGCAGTCGTTCGGGTTCGAGCCCGGTGCACGGATTGGCATTTTGTCGAAAAACTGTGCTCATTTCTTCATGGCTGAAATCGCCATCTGGATGGCCGGCTACACCACCGTGGCCATCTTTCCGACTGAAGGCGCTGATACCGTGAAGTATGTGCTCGAACATTCGGGTGCCAGCCTGCTGTTTGTTGGCAAACTCGACACCTGGAACAAGCAGGAACCCGGCGTACCCGCTGGCATGCCGCGCATCGCCTTCCCGTTGGCCCCCCAAACGTCTTATGACACGTGGGATGCCATCATCGCCAAAACCACGCCCATGGCGGGCAAGCCCAGTCGCAACGGCACCGACCTGGCCATGCTGATTTACACCTCGGGCTCGACAGGCCAACCCAAAGGGGTGATGCACAGTTTTGAGCGTGTGGTACTTGTCGGTGAAGGTTTTGCCAAACGCATGGCCGAGTCTTTGGGTTCTAATTTGGAGCCACGGATGTTGTCTTACCTGCCGCTGGCTCACGTGTTTGAGCGCGCCTGTGTGGAGATCCATTCCATGGTGGTCGGCAACATGCATGTGTTTTTCGCGGAAACACTGGAAACCTTCGTGGCGGATTTGAACCGAGCCC
>JANOVW010000655.1:0-4438 GCA_031417575.1 Rhodoferax sp.
GGCATCCAGCAAATCCAGTGCAGCGCGGTAATTGAGGGCACCAGTTTGCCGGTTGTAGGCCAGCGTCCAGCCTTCGATCCTGGCGTAGGGGATATTGGCCACCACGGGCAAGGTGGTGATGAACCCCTTGATGCGGTTTTGAAACCGTGTCAAGGTCAACTCCTGATCACCCTGCGCATAGGCCACTCCGAGCTCGATGTTGGTTCCGTATTCGGGCTGCGTCGTCGCATTGCCAAACGCAGGGAAATAAAGCGTGTTGAAAGAAGGTGCCTTGAACGACGTGCCGTAGGAGCCATGCACGCGCCATGCAGGTGTGAAGCGGTAGCCATAACCGGCCAGGCCCGTAGTGGCTTCGCCAAACTGCGAATCCTGGTCACGCCGCAGGTTGAACTGCCAGCTATGGGCATCGCTTGATCCGGCCAATCCGGCCAACCAGGAGTCAGTCGTGCGGCTGGTAACAGCGTAAGTCGTGGTGCTGTCCACACCTTGCGCCAAACGCTCAAACCCGATGGTCACTGTGCCCGCCGGGGTGACGATGTCATTGAGCCAACTGGTCTGGTCCAGCGTGGTATTGAACCGGGTGGTCGCGGCAGCGGCAATGTCGGTATTGCGATCACCACTCCTGGCAAAAGCCAGCCGGGTCTTCACCTGGCTTAACAGCTGGCCCTCAAGACCAAGCCCAATCAACTGCGTTCCGAGGTTGGACCGCGTGTCAAACGCGCCAGCACCCGAATCGTATTGGTTCACGGCTTCAACCGACATCACTTTGGCATCGAGCTTCCAGCCGGGAGTGAACTTCCAATCCACAGAGGCATTCACGCTGGATTGATTGAACCCGTCAGCATCTGCGTTGAAGCCGGCAAACGCCACCTTGGGGTTGGTGGCTGAAAAGCCCTTTTCACGCAAAGTCTGCACACCCAGCGCGTAACGCACGTCGGCAGACCCGCCCCGCAGGCCGGCAGATATTTCCTGGCGTTCTTCCGAGCCCACGGTTACGCTGGCGTAGGGCTGCAGCCCGGCCGTACCTTTGCGTAAAAAAATCTGCACCACACCACCCACCGCGTCGCTGCCATACAAGGCCGAAGCAGGCCCTTTGAGCACCTCGATGCGCTCGATGGTTTCCAGCGCAATTGTGTCAAAGTTGGCCTGGCCGGTGGTGGCCGAACCGTACCGAACACCGTCAACCAGCAGCAGCACATGGCGGCTTTCTGTACCGCGAATAAAGACACTTGAATTTTTGCCCAAACCGCCATTGGCTGACATTTGCAGCCCGCTGACGCGTGCCAGCACTTCAGGCAGCGTGCGCCCGATGCCGCGTTCAATGTCTTCACGGGTGATGACGGTGACATCGCTGATCAGCGCGTCGGCTTTGGATTGGGTGCGGGTTGCAGTGACCACCGTTTCCTTCAGCTGGTTTTGAGCCAGAACCGGCAGCGATAGAGAAATAGCCATGGGAATCACGGCCAACGGGGAGCAGAATAAATTGCGTTTCATGATTGAAGAATTGACAAAAACAACCCGAGCCGTCGTCCCCGACAGCCATTGGGCGGACTGAAAGGCGACTTTTTCAAGGCGCGCTTCCACTTTGTTGGCCGGTATCCGGGCTGACGGAACTGTTCCCAAAACCTTCCCAGGCGCGTGTTCAAAACGCCCAGTGGTTGTGTTTGAGAATTGAAACCGGTTTGAAAAACCGGCTCCGTCCGTTTGACCGTTGCGGGGGCAGCGCAGGCAAAAATGTCGAAAGACACCCTCCTGCTTCCCGTTGAACTGCGGCATGTGAACCACACCGCGAGCACCAACAGCGTTGATTTTATTCGCATTTCCAGCCGGTTTTCTTCTATCAACCTTACAATCCCGCCATGTCGAACCCGGTTCAAATTGAACAAATTGCAGAGCGCGTAGAACGCCTGTTACTGCGGTATGAAGAATTGCAGCGTACCAATGCCTTATTGGCCGCACAGGTCGACAACCTGACACAGGAGCGCGATTCCTTCAAATCGCGCTTGGCAGCCGCCCGGGCCCGGGTTGATGCCCTGCTTGACCGGCTGCCTCAACCCCTTGCCACAGCTCACACAGAGCGGACGGACAGCGCCTCGGCGCCTGTCGTGCGGGCCGCCTGACAACCCCATGAATCAAATCGATGTGCAAATCATGGGGCAAACCTACGTGTTGGCCAGCCCTGAAGGCGGCGAATCGCGTTTGCTTGACGCGGTAGAACGCGTTGATACCGCCATGTGCAAAATTCGCGATGCTGGCAAGGTGCGCGCGCGTGATCGCATCGCGGTTTTGGCGGCCCTCAATTTGGCTTTTGACCTAGCTGACCGCAATGCCAATGCAGCGCAAAGCGGAGCAGGCAGCTCACTAACTGCTCGATCTGCCGTGGCATCTGCAGGCACTCAAGCTCCGCAGCCAGCAAACGACTCCGAAACCCAAAACAACGATGTGGTTTTGGCCGGGTTGCTTCAGCGCATCGATGCCACACTGGGCGGAGACGGCCAGCTCATTTGAAGCGCAGGTTTCGTCCTAGAATCAGCGCGTCTGCAGCGCTTTTTGGGCTTTATATTTCTGCAACCAATGATCGAAAGATCAAGGGCTTGGAATATCACTCCAGCTGCGTGAACATCTCGCGTCAGATGGTCCCAACCTGGCGTTGACCTCGCCCACCTGAACCGTGGTTCAGGATGCCGGTCTGGAGAGCGTTTGCAGACACTATCGAAGAACGAGAGTTTCAATGATTGACTTGCACTACTGGCCCACGCCCAACGGCTGGAAGCTCTCTATCTTTCTCGAAGAGGCGGGCCTGCCGTACACCTTGCGCCCCGTCAATATCGGCAAGGGCGAACAGTTCTCTCCCGCTTTTCTGGCCATTAGCCCCAACAACCGCATGCCGGCCATCGTCGATCACGTGCCCGCAGACGGGGGTGCCCCTGTTTCGATATTTGAAAGCGGTGCGTGCCTTGTTTATCTGGCTGAAAAAACAGGTCTGTTTTTGCCCACCAGCTTGCGTGAACGCGCGGCAACCCTTCAATGGCTGATGTGGCAAATGGGTGGACTGGGCCCGATGGCTGGGCAAAATGGCCATTTTTTGCTCTACGCGCCTGAAAAGATTCCGTATGCCCTGGCCCGATACAGCCAAGAGGTTGACCGGCTTTACGGTGTACTGGACAAACAACTCGGCCAAACCGGCGCCTATGTGGCAGGGCCCGCCTATTCAATCGCTGACATGGCCATCTTCCCTTGGGTTCGAACCTACAAGGCGCAACAGGTTGAGTTGCAAAAATTCGCCCATGTTCAACGCTGGTACCTGCAGTTAAAAGAGCGGCCCGGCGTGCAGCGCGGGCTGGATGTGGGCAAGGCCCTGCGGGCCAATACACTCACCGATGAAGCCCGCAAAGCCCTGTTCGGCCAAACCGCTGCGACGGTGCAGACCGGTCAGCACGCCACAACACAAGCCGAGCAGCCATGATCGAATTTTTCTTTGACATCAGCAGCCCCTGGACTTACCTGGCATTTCGCAACGTTCAGCCGCTGGCTGCAGAACTGAACACACCCGTCATTTGGCGGCCGATACTGGTGGGCGGTATCTTCAACAGTGTGAACCCGAGTGTTTACGCCATGCGTGAGCACCCGGTGCCGCTCAAACAGACCTATATGCTGAAGGATTTGCAAGACTGGGCGCGTGAGGCGGGGTTAAAAATCGTCATGCCGCCCAAAGTGTTTCCGGTCAACAGTGTGAAGGCGATGCGGGGGTGCCTGTGGCTGGCGCAACGGGCGGGCAACACCCACGCCATGTTGCCTTTTGCCACTGCCGCGTTTGAAGCTTATTGGGGCCGTGAAGAAGACATTTCAAAAGATGACATCTTGGCCGACCTGTGTGAAGCCACCGGAATCTCGGTGAAGGAATTTTTCGAGGGTATTGCCCAGCAGGCCATCAAGGAGGCCTTGAAATCCAACACCGAAGAGGTCGTGCGCCGTGGTGGTTTTGGTTCGCCGACGATGTTTGTGGGCGATTCGATGTACTTCGGCAATGACCGGTTGCCATTAATCAGGTCTGCTATTATGAGAAATAAATAATATAGGATAGACAACAGTAGTTTTTGGATATTTATTGTTTATATAATTGCACTATTAGCTATATAAAATATATCAAATAAAACGTATTTTTAAAAAATTTTATTTTAAAAATAAAAGTAAATTTATATTTTTTAGCCTTCAGTAGTCATTCTCAAGCCTGCTCCAGGCGGGTTTTTAGCTTCGGTTGCCCGATAAAAAAACCCGCCGAAGCGGGTCTTTTTCTAGCCTGAGCCAACGGCCTTCAGCCCATGTGCAAACCACCATTCACCGAGAAATCAGCGCCCGTGGTGTAGCCGCCCTCTTCCGAAGCCAGCCAAGCGATGATCGAGGCGATCTCGCTGGGTTTGCCCAGGCGTTTGACGGG
>JANOVW010000656.1:0-2787 GCA_031417575.1 Rhodoferax sp.
GCCCCTGCCAGCGGGCGCTGTGTAATGGCTGCGCTTGCCACCCCGCTCACGCTGAATTAGCCTGTATAAGCACAGGATGGGAACCATGAACTCACCTGCCAAACGGTCGCCTTGGCGCAAATTTGTGCCGCATGTGCTGGCCTCGATTCTGCTGCTTTTGGTGTTTTGGTTTTATACCCAACCCGCCTTTTTGGTGATGCTGGCAGATCAATTATGGGCATGTTTTTAATATGCTTAATTTTCATTTTTAAAATGAGATTAATGTTCCGGTAATAATTGTATAATAAGCTATTTAAAATATATCATATTTATATATTTTTTAATTAATAACTATTTAAATTGTATAATTCAGAAAAAATTTCAGACTGGATAAATCGCTGGTCTCACCTGGTCCCACGGGGCTCCAGCATGCTCGATGTGGCTTGCGGGCATGGGCGGCACATGAAATGGTTTGCTGGCCGTGGCTGCACCACCACGGGGGTCGATCAATCGGCGCAGGCGCTCGCCTCTGCCGCTCAGTGGGGCCAGGTGGTCCAGGCCGACATCGAAAAGGGGCCCTGGCCGTTTCAAGATACCACTGGGCCCCAGACCTTCGACCTGGTGGTGGTCACCCATTACCTGTGGCGCCCGCTGCTGGGCACCCTTGCGCAAAGCGTGGCACCGGGTGGCATCCTGATTTATGAAACCTTCGCGCAAGGCAATGAAACCGTCGGGAAACCCTCGCGCCCTGATTTCTTGCTGCGCCCCGGGGAATTGCTGCAGGCCTTTGCCGGGTTACGCGTGGTTGCTTATGAAGACGGCTTTTTGCCAGAACCCGACCGGTTTGTGCAACGCCTGGTCGCCACAATGCCTCCTATCGCTTCCGACATCGCAGCGCGTACGGCGCCAGGTTTACCGCACAGATACAACCTCTGAGCGAGGGGTTACAGGCTTGGCCACAACGCTAGCCCTTAAAATCAGCCGATTACGCGTTTTCCAGATATCGCACCTTTCATGACCACCCCGACCTCCAACACCTTTCGCCAGATAACCGGCAGCATCGTCGCGTTGGCCACCCCCATGCACACCGATGGCAGTGTGGATTACCCCACCCTGCGCAAACTGATTGACTGGCACATCACCGAGGGCACCGATTGCATCGGCGTTGTAGGCACCACCGGCGAATCGCCTACGGTGAACGTGCAAGAGCATTGCGAAATCATCCGCGTGTCAGTCGAGCAAGCCAAAACCCACGGCGAGAAACGTGTACCTATCATGGCCGGTTGCGGTGCCAACTCCACCTCTGAAGCCATCGAATTGGCCCGTTTTGCCATAGCGGTAGGGGCCGATTGCCAATTACAGGTTGTGCCCTACTACAACAAACCCACGCAAGAAGGCCAGTATCAGCACTTCAAGGCTATCGCCGAAGCGGTCGATTTGCCCACCATTTTGTACAACGTGCCCGGTCGCACTGTGGCCGATATGGCGCACGAAACCGTCATGCGGCTCACCCAGGTGCCCGGCATTGTGGGCATCAAGGAAGCCACGGGCAACATTGAACGTGCGCAGTGGCTGATTCGCGAAGTTCCCAAATCTTTCGCTGTTTATTCAGGCGACGACGGCACGGCCGTGGCCCTCATGTTGGCCGGTGGCCAGGGCAATATCAGCGTCACGGCGAATATTGCGCCGCGCCGGATGCATGAGTTGTGCGTGGCCGCCATTGCGGGTGACGCGCGCCGGGCCATGCAGATCCAGTTGGCCCTGCTGCCGGTGCACAAGCACTTGTTTGTCGAGCCCAACCCCATACCGGTCAAATGGGCGATGCAGCAAATGGGCCTGTGCGGCGGCACACTGAGGCTGCCGATGACACCTTTGGCTGAGACTTACCACGTCAGCGTGCTGGCTGCCCTGCGCCAGTGCGCCTTGATGTGACTGACCGGGTTCGCTCCCAGGCGTTAGCCCAAGTTAACCCAATTTCGAAGGATTCCCTTGTGATACTTGTTTCTGCAAAATTTTCGAATCGCCTGCCGGTCTGGGCCAGCACGCTCGCCTTGGCTGTTGCATCCAGCCTGTTGGCCAGTGGTTGCTCGGTGTTCGAGGCCGACAAGGTTGATTACAAAAGCGCAGGCAAAGCGGCACCGCTGGAAATCCCCCCCGATTTAACCCAGCTTTCCCGCGAAAACCGCTTCTCGGTGCCCGGTAGCGCCGTGACGGCCAGCGGTTTTGAAATCGGTAAAACCAACAGCCAGGCCGTTCCTACGGCGGCACTGGCGCTGGGTGACGTGCGTATTGAGCGCAGTGGCAACCAACGCTGGCTGGTGGTGAACCGCCCGGCCGAACAGTTGTGGCCCAGCGTGCGCGATTTCTGGCAAGAAAACGGTTTTTTGCTCACGCTGGATCAAAATGACCTGGGCATCATGGAAACCGATTGGGCCGAAAATCGCGCCAAGTTGCCTCAGGACCCGATTCGCGCCGCTTTGGGCAAAGTATTTGATTCGCTCTATTCCACCGGCGAACGCGACCGTTTTCGCACCCGCCTGGAGCGCAATGCAGCGGGCGGAACCGAAATCTTTATCAGCCACCGCGGTATGACCGAGGTCTACAGCAATGCACAAAAAGACAGCACGGTCTGGCAACCCCGCCCGGCTGATCCGGAACTCGAAGCCGAGTTTTTGCGCCGCCTGATGGTGCGCCTGGGTGTTGCCCAAGAGCAATCGCGCAGCTTGGCTGTGTCGGGGGCCAAAACCACCTCGCGCACGGCGACAGTCAACGGCCAACCGGTCTTGATCGTCGACGACGGGTTCGATC
>JANOVW010000657.1:0-2294 GCA_031417575.1 Rhodoferax sp.
GGTGGCTTTTGTCACCGCCAAACTGCTGCCCAGCCATTGCTTGCTCACCGCCCGGCGGGCCTGCACTGGGTGCTGGATGGCGTGCAGCAAATAACGCCCCGTTTGTGAATCGCTGGCTTGCTGGATGTCAGCCACGCTGCCTTGCGCCACCAGTTGGCCCCCGCGTTTACCGGCGCTGGGGCCAATGTCGATGATGTGATCGGCGCTGCGAATGGTTTCTTCGTCATGCTCCACCACCACCAGGGTATTGCCTTTTTGGCTCAGGCTTTGCAGGGCACCCAGCAAAATCTGGTTGTCGCGCGCATGCAAGCCAATGGTGGGTTCGTCCAGCACGTAACAAACGCCTTGCAGGTTACTGCCCAACTGGGCCGCCAAACGAATGCGTTGTGCTTCGCCACCACTCAAGGTAGGGGCACCACGATCCAAGGTGAGGTAACCCAAGCCGACCTGCTCCAAAAATTCCAGCCGGTTTTTGATTTCAGGCAGCAAGTCTTTGGCGATTTCGGCCTCGCGCTCACTCAAGCCGCTGCCTGCCACCAGCTGTGTGACCCACTGGCGCAATTGGCTCACGCTCTGGGCCGCCAAATCGGCAATCCCATGCCCGGCAAACTTCACCGCGCGGGCCGTTGCATTCAGTCGGCTGCCTTGGCAAGCGTTGCAGGTGGTGATGGCCACGTCGTCCAGCTCAGGTTCGGAAAAGGTTTTTTCACGGCCGTTGTTGTCATCGTCGCCCAAGGAATCGTCCAGCGCCTTGCGTTGCTCGCGTGTCAGCGCGACCCCGGTGCCAACACACTCCGTACACCAGCCATGTTTGCTGTTGTACGAGAACAGGCGCGGGTCCAGTTCGGAATACGAGGTGGCGCACACCGGGCAAGCCCGCTTGGTTGAAAACACCTGGAGCTCACCGATTGCCGCCGTTGGCAAACCGTCGGCCATGGCTTCGCGCAAACCATCCAGCTGGCCCAACACGTGCACCACGCCCTTGCCATGCGTCAGGGCATCGGCCAACGCCGCCCGCAGCACGCCCTCTTTTTGGGGCAAAACGTCCAGGCTGGCTACGGGCAGTTCCACCGTGTGTTCCTTGAACCGGTCAATGCGCGGGAACCCGGTGGTGGGCAGAAAATTGCCATCCACCCGCAAATGCGTAAAGCCGCGCGGCCGCGCCCAATCGGCCAGCTCGGTGTAAACGCCTTTGCGGTTGATGACCAAGGGGCTCATCAATCCAATATGCTGCCCGCGAAAGGTCTTGAGCAACTGGGCGGCAATGCTGTCGGGGGTTTGTGGCGCAACGGCCGCGCCGTCTTTGGTGCAATGCTGGGTGCCGAGCTTGACGAACAACAAACGCAAGAAATGCCAGATTTCGGTGGCGGTGCCCACCGTGCTTTTGCGCCCTCCGCGCGAGAGGCGCTGCTCTATTGCTACCGTGGGTGGAATACCGTAAACCGCATCCACCTCAGGCCGCCCCGCCGGCTGCACGATGCTGCGGGCATAAGCGTTGAGCGATTCCAGGTAACGGCGCTGGCCTTCATTGAACAAAATGTCAAACGCCAGGGTGGATTTGCCCGACCCACTGACGCCTGTGATGACGCTGAACTTGCCATGCGGAATGTCCACACTCAGGTTTTTCAGGTTGTGCTCATTGGCGTTGATGATTTGAATCGCTTGGGGCAGCTCAGGCCGGGGCAGCGCTGCTTTTTTCAGCGCCAATCCCGGCTCTTGCGCCCCGTGTGAACCCACACCCAAGGATTGTTCGTAATCCCGCAAGGATTTGCCGGTGTGCGACGTCAGGTGCTGACGCACATCGTCGGGCGTGCCCACGGCCACCACCGCGCCGCCCGCGTCGCCGCCCTCAGGGCCTAGGTCAATCAGCCAATCGCTGGCGCGGATGACATCCAGGTTGTGCTCAATCACGATCAACGAATGCCCCGCGTCTTGCAGGCGGCGCATGGCGCGCAGCAGCTTGGCAATGTCGTCAAAATGCAAACCGGTGGTGGGCTCGTCAAACATGAAGAGCGTGCCACGCCGCGCCAATGGCTGACGGCTCGCGCTGGCCGATTTGGCGGCCTCTGCCAAAAACCCGGCCAGTTTGAGCCGCTGCGATTCGCCACACGACAAAGTAGGCACCGGTTGGCCCAATTTCACATATTCCAGACCCACATCAATAATCGGCTGCAGTGCTCTGACTACATCGCGATCGCCATCGAAAACCAAAGCAGCCTCACTCACCGTGAGGTTCAGCACGTCGGCCACGTTGAAGCGGACCATTTTGGCGTCGGCTGCCGAACAGCGCTCAA
>JANOVW010000658.1:0-4200 GCA_031417575.1 Rhodoferax sp.
TTTGACATACATGCCACTGCCTTGGCGTGTGGCCACCAGTCCCACGGACTTGAGACGCGAGACCGCTTCGCGAATGACTGTACGGCTAACGGCGAATTGCGCCACCAGCGCAGCTTCGGTGGGCAATTTGTCATCCACGCAGAGTCGACCTGCGCGGATTTCTTCCTCCAGCACATCGGCCACTTGATGTGAAAGGGCTTTGCCGTGAGCCACGGAATTGAAGTTGAATTTCATCGCACTTGAAAATTCATCGTATAACTTTAACCCATTGACTGAAATTGAAGCAAGGACATTCAACTTTTCCAGGCGGCGATTAGGGTTGCTTTATCTTGCAGGTCTGTGCAACCCAAACACTCACATTTGTTGATGTTCTCCGGGTCGGCTATGGTGACGGTGAGGCCGTTGCCGGTGTGGGTTTGGGGTTCTGCCATGGCGCAATGCTAGCTGCAACCGGGGCACTTGGGGGCACGGTGTGGGCCCGCTGTGGCCGCTGCTACCATATTGTTTGGCGGGGCAGGGAGGCAAATGGTTTGTTGGTGGCTGGCGATTGGCGCCGAGCCCATGTCGTAAATAACATGGGTAACATTGTTTTCAGAACAATTTTATACAACATTGGTTTTTGTTAATATATTGACAGTATTATTAGCTATTAAATATATACCTAAATTGCATTCATATTATTAAATAAAATAGTAAAAGTTACCATAAATAGACTTTTAAAACACATATATGACAACAAAAATTGGCTTCATCGGGCTCGGTGCCATGGGTATGGGCATGGCGCGGTCTTTGCGCACTGCGGGGTTCGAAGTGCATGTGTTTGACGTGCGCACGGGCGTGGCCCAGGCGTTTGCACAGGCGGGGGGTGTGGCTTGCGGCTCGCTGGCGCAATTGGGTGCGGCGTGTGAGGTGGTGGTGAGTGCAGTGGTGAATGCGGCGCAAACCGAATCGGTGCTGTTTGGTGATTCCAGCTCAATGACCAGTCAGACCGGTTGCGCAGCCCACATGCGCCCTGGCAGCGTGTTTGTGATGTGCTCGACGGTAGACCCGAATTGGTCTGCCGCGCTTGAAGGAAGGCTCGAGGCGTTGGGGCTTATGTACCTCGATGCCCCGATGTCGGGCGGCGCCGCCAAAGCCGCGCAGGGTGAAATCACGCTGATGACGGCGGGGCGGCCTGCGGTTTACGCCCAATGCGACGACGTGCTCAACGCCATGGCCCGCACGGTTTACAAACTCGGTGATCGGGCTGGCGCGGGCAGCAAGGTGAAGATCATCAACCAGTTGCTGGCGGGCGTTCACATCGCTGCAGCGGCAGAAGCCATGGCCCTGGGCCTGCGTGAAGGAGTCGACGCAGCGGCGCTGTACGAGGTGATCACCCACAGCGCGGGCAACAGCTGGATGTTTGAAAACCGCTTGCCCGCCGTGGTCAACAACGATTACACCGCCACTTCGGCAGTCGATATCTTTGTGAAAGACCTGGGCCTGGTGGCCGACATGGCGCGCGCCAGCAAGTTCCCGCTGCCGCTGGCCTCCACTGCTTTGCAGATGTTCATGCAGGCTTCTACCGCCGGTTTTGCGCGCGAGCAAGACATTGCCGTGATCAAGACCTTTCCAGGCATCAAACTACCGGGCACTGCGGCCTGAGGCGCTTATGACAACAGGTTTAAAACTGGGCTGCATTGCCGACGACTTCACCGGTGCCACCGATCTGGCCAATAACCTCGTACGCTCAGGCATGCGGGTGGTGCAGGTGATTGGTGTGCCACAAACACCTCTCCTCAATGATGTCGATGACGTTGACGCGGTGGTGGTGGCGCTGAAAAGCCGAACCAATGCCCCGGCAGACGCGGTCGCGCAATCGCTGGCAGCACTGCATTGGTTGCAAGCGGCAGGTGCCGAACAAATCTATTTCAAATACTGCTCTACCTTCGACAGCACGGCGCAGGGCAACATTGGCCCGGTGGCTGAGGCCTTGATGGCCGCCTTGGGTACTGATTTCACCGTTGCCACACCGGCTTTTCCCGACAACGGCCGCACTGTATTCAAGGGCCATCTGTTTGTGGGGGATGTGTTGCTGAACGAATCGGGCATGCAAAACCACCCCCTCACGCCCATGCAAGACCCCAACCTGGTGCGGGTGCTGCAAGCGCAGTGCAAGGGCAAAGTCGGCCTGATTGATTTCAAAACCGTGGCGCAAGGCGCGCAGGCTATCCGTACACGCATCCACGCGCTGCGTGAAGCAGGCGTGCGTTTGGCCGTGGTGGATGCGTTGTCGAACGCAGACTTGATGCGGCTGGGGCCAGCGCTTCAGGGCATGCCTTTGGTTACGGCGGGCTCAGGTGTTGCCATTGGCTTGCCACAAAATTTTGGCCTGAGCGCGTCGGCACAGGCCAGCCAGTTGCCGCCAGCGCAGGGCCTGCAAGCCGTGGTGTCGGGCAGCTGTTCGGTTGCGACCCAAGCGCAGGTGCAAGACTTCATCGCGCGGGGCTTGCCCGCGTGGGCAGTGAACCCCGAGCAAGCCATCGGCTCACCGGATCAAGCCGTTGCCGATGCGCTGGCCTGGGCGCAGGGGCTGCTTGGCAAGGGGCAAGCCTTGCTGGTGTATTCAACCGCCGAGCCATCGTCTGTGAAGGCGGTGCAAGCGCGGTTTGGTGCGCAGGAGGCCGGGGCCGTGCTGGAGGACACCTTGGCGCGTATTGCCCTGGGTTTGGTCAGGGCAGGCGTGCAACAGCTCATCGTGGCCGGGGGCGAGACGTCGGGGGCCTGCGTGCAGGCCCTGGGCGTGACGCAGATGAAAATCGGCCCGCAGATTGACCCCGGCGTACCATGGACGGCTTGCTCTGTGGGCGGCAAACCCGTTCATCTGGCTTTGAAATCAGGCAACTTCGGCACGACAGACTTTTTTACCAAAGCATTCACCCTGGCCTGATCGCCGCACCACCATGACAGAAAACCAGGCCCGTGAAGAAATCTGCCGCGTTGGGGCCAGCCTGTTCGCGCGGGGTTACGTACACGCCACGGCGGGCAATATCAGCGTGCGTCTGGATGAAGGCCAAGGCGGCGGTTTTCTGATCACGCCGACCGACGCGTGTTTGGGTTTTCTGGATCCGGCCCGGCTGTCACGGCTGGACGCTGACTTGAACCACCAGGGCGGTGACAAACCCAGCAAAACCATCGCCTTGCATCGCCAGATTTACCGGGCTACAGCTGGCACACCAACCGCCGCCAGGTGTGTCATTCATACCCACAGCACGCATTGCGTGGCGCTTAGTTTGGATATCGCTTCACGCACGCCGGGCGTTGCGTTTCAAGATGCGCTTCTACAGCCAGAGTTGCTGCCTGCGCTCACACCGTATTTCGTCATGAAAGTTGGCCATGTACCGTTGATCGAATACCACCGCCCAGGGGACGCAGCAGCGGCTGTTGCCGTGGCCGCTGCCATTCAAAACTACAACGCAGCGGGCACGCCGATTCGGGCCGTAATGCTGGAGCGCCTCGGACCCAATGTCTGGCATGAAACGCCCGCTGCTGCAATGGCCGTACTGGAAGAGCTGGAGGAAACCGCCAAGCTGTGGCTACTCAACGGCGGCCGTTCAGCCGCGCTAGCCGATGCCGCTTTGCACGCGCTGCGCGTGACCTTTGGCGTGTATTGGTAATCTGGTTGGCCGGGCCACTTGCGGGCAAGGGCGCACGAAGGTGATGGCGCGCTTCTGGTCGGCTTGCGCCCAAGCCGACCACGGTGTGGCAACACTCCTCTTTAACGGAAACGCTATGTCATGCGGGCTTGACCTCGGCCGGTTTGAACATGTTGATATTGATGCGTTCGCGCTCGATCGTGCGGGCCACGGCGGGCACCGCCGCAATTTTTTGTGCGTGCGCCCACAGTGCGGGCAGCAGCGTCGGGTCTTGGCCCGCCCCAAAACTACCCCAGCGGGTCAACACCATGGCGTACAAATCCAGCGGGCCGGGATGATCGCCACCCAGCCATTCGGTCGTTTTTGCGGCGGCCATGGCATCCAGCTCCTGTAGCAAGGCGCGGTAGTTCAACGTGTTGAACGACTTGACATCGGCGATGCCGGCCTCGGTCTGGGCAAATTTTTCGCTGCGGAACACGTGGGTGAAGGTTGGGTGGAAGGTGTTGTTCATCCAGGCCAAAGTGCTCATCACTTTGGCCTTGGCCAGCGCATCTTTGGGCAGAAT
>JANOVW010000659.1:0-3256 GCA_031417575.1 Rhodoferax sp.
CGCACCGCGTGACGCAACACGTTTCTGAAGTGTTCCGTGCCAGCCACCAGCCCCACCTGGGCGATGTGGGGCCGGCTGGTCCCGAACAGGTGCAGCGCCAGCGAAACCGCTACGCCGACCACCAGACCCAGCTCGACACCCCGCGGCAAGGTGGCGACAAAAGTTGCCAAAACGGCGCTGAAATCGGCTTTTGCGTAAACCCAGGTCCGTTTGAATATCCCGAAATCCACCAGCGAAATCACGGCCACCACGATGGTGGCCGCCAGCGTTGCCTGTGGCAAATAGAACAGTGCCGGGGTCAACAACAAAGAAGCCAGCAAAAGGCCCCCAGCGGTAAAGACACCTGCCAACGGCGTCTGCGCCCCGGCATCAAAATTGACCACCGAGCGGGCGAAACCGCCCGTCACCGGAAAACCCCCGGTGAAGGCGGCCGACAAGTTGCTGGCTCCCAGCGCCACCAGTTCCTGATCGGGCTCGATGCGTTGGCGTCGTTTGGCCGCGAGGGTCTGCCCGACCGAAACAGATTCGACAAACCCGACCACGCTGATCAGCAGCGCGGGCACCCAAAGCGCCTTCCACAGCGCCAAATCCCATAGCGGCAATGTGAACGGCGGCAGGCCCTGCGGCACCGTGCCAACGATCTTCAGCCCGTGGTTCTGCCACTGGAAGGCCCAAGTCAGCAGCGCTGTGACGACGATTGCGCCGACCGGGCCGGCTTTGGCCACCACATCAGCTGCCCGCGCCCGCATGCCCCAGCGCAGCAAAAATGGCTTCAAACCCTTGCGCACCCAAAACAAAAATGCCGTGACCAACACACCAATCGCCACCGTGAGCCCGTGGGCACGCGGCACCTCGCCGAGCAATTGGGTGACCAGCTCGATGAAGTTGTGCCCCTGCACCTTCACTCCCATGATGGTTTTAATCTGGCTGGCGGCAATCAGCAAGGCCGAGGCAGAGATAAAGCCAGATATCACTGGGTGGCTCAAAAAATTGGCCAAAAAGCCCAATCGCAAAAAGCCCATCACCAGCAAGATGGCACCTGAAAGAAAGGCCAGCGTGATGGCAATGGCCCAATAAGCCGGCGTACCCGCGGTGGCGTGCTCGCCAATGGCAGCAGCTGTCATCAGCGATACCACTGCCACCGGGCCAACCGCCAGTACCCGGCTGGTGCCAAAAATGGCATAAAGCAGCAGCGGAGCCACACTGGCATACAAGCCGACCTCAGGGGGCAGCCCGGCCAGCAACGCATAGGCCAGGCTTTGGGGAATCAGCATGATGGTGACAATCAGCGCCGCCACCAAATCGCTTACCAAGGTGTCCCGGTCGTACTGGCGGCCCCATTGCAACAGGGGAACGGTGGGCAGCAGCCGCTGCCAGCTTGAACGGGCTGTCATCACGTGGTGCGCGGCGGGTTATGTGCCCCTGTGGGCGCCTGAGGCGACTCAAGCGCGTCGAGCGGCCGCGACAACGACCACAGTGTGGACGAGCGCAGCCCAGAGCGGCAATACGCCAGAACCGGCTTGGGTAACTCCTCCATCAGCAGCCCAAACGCCCCGCCCTGCTCGGCGGTCACCTTTCCTGTTTCTACCGGCAAGTAGCGGCACACCAGCCCGAGGCGCTGCGCAGACGCTTGAAGGGCGGCAAAAGCGGGCTGTCCAAAGGTTTCACCATCCGGGCGATTACAGATCAGCGATTTGAAGCCCGCTTGCGCAATGGCAGGCAGATCAGCGTCGCCAATTTGGGGCCCGACCGACAGGTCAGGTGTCAAAGATTTGAATTGCAAAGCAGGCCCCTCAATGATCCGCCTGGTTCGCCAGGCTTGGCGCAGACCGGGGTTTGTGCCAAAAACGGTCTGCCAGTTCAAACAAAACCATACCTGCCACCATCGCGACCACAAGAACGCCCGCCTTCGCTTGACCCGATGCCATCGAGACCAAGGCTGGCCCTGGGCAAAACCCCGCCAAACCCCAACCGGCGCCAAAAAGCAAACTGCCAATGACCAACCGGCGGTCAATTTGGTTGGACGTGGGCAGGTGCAAAAAGCCGCCCAAAAAATTGGTTGTGCGCTTGCGGGCCAGTGCAAATGCAAAAAATCCAACGGCGATTGCCCCACCCATCACCAGCGCCAAAGACGGATCCCAGGCGCCAAACAGGTCCAGAAAACCCAGCACCTTGCCTGGATCCGTCATGCCAGACAACAAAAGCCCCAGCCCAAACAGCAGGCCAACCACAAATTCACTCAAACGATGCATGACCTGACTCCTTAAAACAAATGACGTGCAACAAAAACCACGAGGAAACCGGCACCCATAAAACTCAGGGTGGCGGCCAGCGAACGGGGCGACATGCGCGAAAGCCCGCACACACCGTGCCCACTGGTGCAACCCGAGCCATAGCGGGTTCCCAAACCCACCATCAGGCCCGCAATCACGATAACCAGGTAACTGGCGTCAATTCGCGGCGCCTGGGCAAAACCGGCGGGTGCCAAAGCGGTGAACACAAAGGGCGATACAGCCATACCCAACAAAAAAGCGATCCGCCAGCCGGTATCACCTGGCTTGGCCGGCAACAAGCCACCCAAAATGCCGCTGATGCCCAAAATGCGGCCGTTCAACAAGATGAACATCGCCGAGGCTACGCCCAGCAACAAGCCGCCCGAGAGCGAAGCCCAGGGTGTGAAATTTATCCAATCAATCGTCACGGTTTACTCCTTTGAAGGTTTACAAAACTGGTTGTACAAAACGTTGATAACCGCCAACGCCGGAGCGCTGGCCAATGCGTAATAGATGCTTTTGCCATCGCGCCGGGTGGTGACCAGCGCCTCATCCCGCAACACTGTCAGTTGCTGCGACAAGGTTGGCTGAAGAATCCCCAAAAGCGCCTCCAACTCGCCTACGCGCTTTTCGCCTTCAATCAATTGGCACAGGATCAGCAAACGATCCGGATTGGCCAACACTTTCATCAGCGCGCAGGCATTGGATGCAGCTGCCTGCATATCTGTCAACTCAATGGTGGCAAGGCTCATAGGCTACTTTCGCGATCAACATGTCATCATTATATTGACTAATAAAGTATTTGTCAATATACTATTGTTTGCTTATATAAAGGAAATCGCATGAAAAACGTTGAAACCACGCCAGAAGTCCACGGAATTTTTGATCCTGCCACCTGGACTGTCACCTACATCGTGCACCAGGGCCAAGGTTCAGCCTGCGCCATCATTGATTCGGTGCTGGATTACGACCCCAAGTCCGGG
>JANOVW010000660.1:0-9658 GCA_031417575.1 Rhodoferax sp.
GGGGGTTGGCTTCGATGCATCTGTCAATGGCCAATGGCATCAAACAATAGGTTTAGGCTTTGATCAAGAGCGGCCATTCAGAATGACCATACAAGGCCCGAAGGAACATGAAAAATATTCAAAACCAATTACTTTAGTCAAATAAATGTCAAAATTATGACAATAATTACTATTATTTAAATATCTTACTGTGCAATTATTAATTAAACAATTTACCTTATTTATAAAGTAAATTATAAAAAATTAGATATTTAGAAAACTCAAGCACCGAGCGTGCACGCTGCAGGCATCAAAACACGCACCTGATCCGGGCCCAAACGGGGACCTTGCGGGGCCAGGGCGCTGTATAACGTGGCTTGCTCGGTGCTCAGGTGCCCCAGCCATTTGGCCAAATCTGACAAGCGCAGGCCCTGCCGCGCCAGGTGCGCCGCGGCGGTGTGCCATACGGCTTCGGGGGTTACTTCAGCGGGCTGGTCCAGGCTTGCATCGTGCGCGGCGTAGAGCAAACCGGTGGTCAATTCGGCCAGTGTTGGCGTTTTGAAGGCGCCCTCTGCCGACCCGGACGCTTTGCCTGATTCAGCCAATTCCCCCACCGGTGCCGGAACCACCAGCGCCTGCGCCGGGGCCACAGGGTGCTGCGCCAACCAGGCCAGCAGGGCCTCATCCACCGGAACTGCGCGTGCATGCTCACCGGCTACGTTCAGCGTCCATTGAACAGTATCCACGTCGCTGCCGCGCAGGGCCAGCGCCTCGGTCGGGCGCAATCCCCGCAGCAACAGGTGTACAAACCGCTTCACCGGCTCACTGGCGTTGGCCAGAATGACCTGTAGTTCCTCATCCAGCAATTCGCGCGGCGCATTCAGGGCCGGGCCTGGCAGGAACGCAGTGGCTGAGCCAGGGCCTGATTCAGAAACCACTCGTGCAGCCAATCGCGGCACGGCCGCGCCCGCATGTGCCAGCCCCGGCGCACCGCTGCCATACATCGGTGCAGAAGTCATGCCGGGCTGCGCAACGATCATCGTGGGCACCACTTCTTCGCGGTTGAACAACTCCACCAAAAACATCGCCAGCACAGCTGCCAGCAAGGAACCCAACACCACCAAACCGGCATCGCGCAGGTATTGCGGCTGCCACGGCTCGCGGGGCGTTACAGCGGCTTCAATCAGCCGCACCGACGGGCGGCGCGCGCGCTCGGTGGCCTCCATGCGCGCCTTGCGTTGTGTGGCATCGCGCAGCAACGCCTCCATCGGGGCGACGTCTTTGCTCAACATTTGGAACTGGTTGAAGCGCGCGCTGAAGGCCGACAAATTGCCCCGGCTGGCCCCAATTTGGCCCCGCAGCCGGTCTGCTGCACTTTTGGCGGCGCTGACTTCTTCGCGGGCGTCGTCCAGCGCGGCCGATTGGTTGTTTTGCACCTCCGCCTTGGCGGTTTGGCGCTGGGCGGTGATTTGATTTTCAATATCACTTTGGCGGATTTTGAGTGCCCTGAATTTCGGGTCCAGCGCCAAATAGGCCGGCGTATAAAGCCGGTTCAGTTCCGCCATTTCTTCGCGAATGGCCGAGGCACGCAGTTCCAGGTTGTCCAGCGTGGCATTGGTACGGTTGCCAGTACTCACGGCCCGTTTGGCGCCTTGCCCTTCGTTCATCGCGCGCAACTTGCCCTCGGCAATCGCCAAACGCTCCTGCGCTTTGTTCAAGGCGTCGGTTTGGCCTTTGACACGGCCCAAAATTTCGTTTTCTTCCCGCTCGATCGACACAATGTTGTTGCGTTGGCGGAATTCCTCCAGCTCGCGGCGTTTGTCGGCCACTTTTTGCGTCAACTTTTCCACTTCTTCGTTGATCTGGTTCAGCGAGTCGCCCGCCGTTGCGCCATAGGATTTCTCAAGTTTGGTGGTGTACAAGGCAATCAGCTCATTTACCAGGCTGGCGGCCAGCTCTGGGTACGGCCCGCGTGAGCTGACCTCCACCACATCGGTTCCGTTGGCCAAATTAGCCTCCAGACCGGCTTGCAGGGCGGTGAGCGGCTCGGGCTTGAGTTCGGCGACGCGTTGCTTGAGCGCAGGCGCCAGACCACCCATCACCTCCTGCACCAGCGTGCGGCTGGTCAGCACCTGAATTTCAGACAGCAAATTCCGGTTGACACTGGCACCCTGGGTACCGCCGCCGGCCACGGACGCCTCTACCTGCACCTGGCCGGGGTTGATTTGCACCCGGGCCGTGGCCAAATAAATGGCCGGGCGGGCGTAACACCAGATCAGCCCAACGCCAGCCAGCAGCAAAAAACTGCCGATAAAAACGACCAATCTCCGCCGGTTGGCGATTTGGGCCGACGTCTTGAAGGACGTGAGCGTTTCAAATGTCTTGAACATGGCCCAGAGCATAACCAAAACCGGGCTGAAAATGGCCGGTTTCCCGCCCTGGTTTGCGCCCGTGGGTTTTGACCTTTGTTTGGCCTTTATATTCAGGCACCTACATCGTTGCACCGCCATGATCCAGCTTCAAGACATTCGCTACTGCCGCGTTGGGGTCTCCGACCTCGACGAAGCCACCCGTTTCGCCACCCAATTGCTGGGTCTGGAGGTGGCGCGAAAAGAGCGCGGGGCCGTCTATTTCAAGAGCGATGACCGCGACCATACGCTGGTGTATTTCAAGGGCGCGGTCAACGACCAGACGGTGGCGTTTGAAGCGGCATCAACCACTGAACTCGACGCAGCCGCGGCGGATCTGCAAAACGCCGGTATGGCCGCCACACACGGCACACCCGATGAATGTGAGGAACGCCATGTCCGGGCCCTGATCAAGTTCAATGACCCCTCAGGCTGCAAAATTGAACTGGTTGCCAGACCGCATCACTCGGGCAGGCGTTACCACGGTACCCGCGACGCGGGTGTCACCGGCTTCAGCCACGTTGGCTTGTGCAGCAGCAACCCCAAGCGGGACGAAATTTTCTGGACTGGTCTTTGCAGCGCCAAGGTGAGCGACTGGATTGGCGAGGCGGCACTGCTGCGCATTGACGAGGTACACCACAAGATCGCCCTCTTCCCGACCAACCGGGGCGGCATTCAACACATCAACCATCAGGTCGAAAGCCAGGACGACATCATGCGCTCCTACTACTTGCTGAAAGACAAAGGCGTGAAGATCGTCTTCGGCCCCGGCCGCCATCCAACCTCTGGCGCGCGCTTCTTGTATTTCGAAGGCCCGGATGGTCTGGTGTATGAATTTTCCAGCGGTGTGCGCAGCATCACCGAAGCCGACGAGGCTGCCGGTTACCGCCCGCGCCAGTTCCCGTTCGAGCCCAGCAGCTTTTGCATGTGGGGCAGCCGGCCCGACATCGCGGAGTTCAAAACTTGATTCCCCCGCCGGCCTCCCACAGCCGCATCCCCGGCCTGGACGGGCTGCGGGCGGTGTCGATCTTGCTGGTTATCTATTCGCACGTGATCCAAAATTACCACTGGATCAAAGAGGTACCCTTTTTATGGCGGCTCACGGCGGGCGCTACCGGGGTTTCTGTGTTTTTTGTGATCTCGGGTTACCTCATCACCACCTTGCTGTTGCGCGAACAGGCTCGCTCTGGCCAGATCAGCCTGCGTGGGTTTTATATGCGGCGTTTTTTTCGCATCATCCCCGCGTATTTAGCCTATGTGGCAGCGGTCGCCCTGCTTGGCCATTGGGGCTGGGTCAAGGTAACCGGGCCCGATTTTGCAAAGGCCCTGCTCTATGTCACCAATTACACCCAGGTCAGTTGGGTGTTCATTCACACTTGGTCCTTGTCGGTAGAGGAGCAGTTCTATCTGGTTTGGCCCTTGATCGTGCTGGTGTGCAAACGCCGTACCCTGGCCTTGGTTTTGGCATCGGCGCTGCTAGTTTCAGTGCTGGCAAGGCTGGGCAACAAGGTCTACGGTGTGTGGCCGTTGAATGCTGATTACGCCTTTGAAGGCCGGGTCGACCAGCTGGCATTTGGCTGCCTGTGCGCGCTGATGCAGCAACAGGCTTCAGCCGTCCACCAACAGCGTCTGGCCCGCAGCGGACTGCCAATCAGCGCCACCTTATTGGCTGTGGCCATCGCCTTGCCCGACGGATTGATCAGAACCGTGTTTTTTAACAGTCTGATAGGTCTGGCAACTGCGGTGCTGATTCACGCCTGCAGCCGCCAGCCTGACCTGTGGTTGACCCGTTTGCTGGAAAACGCGACCCTGCGCGGGCTGGGCCTGATCAGTTATTCACTCTACCTGTGGCAGCAAATCTGGCTGGCACCGGAGTTGAAGGCATCCGTACCCTTGCCAATGGCGCTGGCCGGTGCACTGCTTTGCGCTATTTTGTCGTACCTGACCATTGAAAAAATGGGACTGCAACTTCGTCACAGCGTGGAGAACCGCTGGCGCTGATGGCCCCTATTCAATACGCGTCACCGACGTGGGTTTGAACCCCAAATCGGCCAATTTGCCTTTTCGTGCCCGTGCCGCCCGAGCGTTGTTCAGGCTGCGGATTTCCAGGGTTTCTTCGCGTTCTTTGCCGCCGCGCCCAATACCTTGAATTCGGACGGAACGGGTGTACGCCACTGCGCCAGCAAGGGTATCTTTGCCCTCCAGATCAATCAGCATTAAGCCGCGACCGCCATTGGCCAGGGTTTTGAGCTCGGTGATTTCGAAGGTCAAAATGCGCCCGCCCGTGGAGGCGCAGGCCACATGCGTCGCGGCCACCAGAGGCTTGGCCAGCAAGCCTCCGCCTTCGCCCGCCACCGCACCCGCGGTACCCGCCACCACCGACGGCGCACACAGGCTTTCGCCCGGGTTGCAGGTTACAAAGGCCTTGCCCGCGCGGGGGCGGGAGGTCATGTTGTCGACCGTCCCGATAAAGCCGTACCCGGCCGAACTGCTGAGCAGCAGAGTGGCGTTGGCAGGCCCAGCAAAATAATAGGCCAATTGCGAACCGGCTTCGAGTTCGATCATGCTGACGATCGGTTGCCCATCACCCCGCGCGCCGGGCAAGCTGGCCACCGCCACAGAATAAACCCGGCCTTGGTTACCAAAGGCCAGCAGGGTGTCGACAGTACGGCATTCAAAGGTGCCGTAGAGGGAGTCACCGGCTTTGAAGGCAAAACTGTCGGGCGCGTGGCCATGGCCGCTGCGGGCGCGTACCCAGCCTTTTTCACTGACCACCACGGTGACAGGCTCATCCACCACCTTGACCTCCAGCACCGCTTTTTTCTCGCTCTGGATCAAGGTGCGCCTGGCATCAGCAAAGGTTTTGGCGTCGGTTTCAATCTCGCGCACCATGAGGCGGCGCAAGGTGGCCGGGCTACCCAAAATCTCTTCCAGTTTTTTCTGCTCACCGCGCAGTTCAGCCAGTTCCTGCTCGATCTTGATGGCTTCCAGCCGCGCCAGCTGGCGCAGGCGAATGTCCAGAATGTCATCGGCCTGCCGTTCACTCAAGTTAAAACGGGCGATCAGCGCGGCTTTGGGTTCATCACTTTGGCGGATGATGGCAATCACTTCGTCGATGTTCAGCAGCACCAGCTGGCGGCCTTCGAGAATGTGAATGCGGTCCAACACCTTGGCCAGCCGATGTCTGGAGCGCCGCTCAATCGTATGCTGGCGAAAGCTGATCCATTCAGTGAGCATTTGGCGCAGGCTTTTTTGTACCGGCTTGCCATCGAGTCCGACCATCGTCAGGTTGACGGGCGAGGAGGTTTCCAGGCTGGTGTGCGCCAACAGCGTGGTGATGAGCTCTTGCTGTTCAATACGGCTGGTTTTGGGCTCGCACACCAGGCGCACGGCTGCGTCTTTGCTGGATTCGTCCCGAATCGCGTCCAGCACCGCCAGAATGGTCGCTTTGGATTGGGTTTGGTCTTGTGAAAGCGCCTTTTTGCCGGCCTTGACCTTGGGGTTTGTCAGCTCTTCAATTTCTTCCAGTACTCTTTGGGTGCTGACGCCGGGTGGCAGTTCGGTGATAACCAATTGCCACTGCCCGCGCGCCAGGTCTTCAATCTTCCAGCGGGCGCGGCATTTGAGCGAGCCACGGCCCGTGCGATAGGCATCGGCGATATCGCTGGCGCTGCTGATGATCTGACCACCGCCGGGGTAATCCGGGCCAGGAATCAGGGTGTAAAGCTCCTCGTCTGCCAGGTTGGGCGTTTTGATCAGGGCTATGCAGGCATCGGCCACCTCGCGCAGGTTATGGCTGGGGATTTCGGTGGCCAACCCAACCGCAATGCCGCTGGCACCGTTCAACAATGCAAAGGGCAGCCGTGCCGGCAATTGGCGCGGCTCTTCGGTCGAACCATCGTAATTGGGGATGAAATCGACCGTGCCTTCGTCGATTTCACTCATCAGCAAGCTGGTGATTTTGGCCAGGCGTGCTTCGGTATAACGCATGGCGGCTGCCCCATCGCCATCACGGCTGCCAAAGTTGCCTTGCCCGTCCACCAGCGGGTAACGCTGCGAGAAATCTTGGGCCATGCGCACCAGCGCGTCGTAAGCCGATTGGTCACCATGCGGATGGAACCGGCCCAGCACATCGCCCACCACCCGGGCGCTTTTGACGGGTTTGGCACCGGTGTTGCCACCTGCGCCACCAAAACCCAGACCCATGCGCGACATGGAATACAAAATGCGCCGCTGCACGGGCTTCATGCCGTCACACACATCCGGCAGCGCACGGCCCTTGACCACGCTCAGCGCGTATTCAAGATAAGCCCGTTGGGCGTAAGCGGCCAAGTCAAGGTCGTCACCCGCATCGCCCGCGGGTGCAACGGCGGAGCCCGCATCAAACAAATCACTCATTCGGAGTCAATCCAATTTCAGGGAATAACCAAAGGCACGTTGACCAGGAAAACCCCAATCGCCACAACCTCTTTCAAAAACTTTCCAGGGCTGATGTGCTGCTTACTCACGCAGGCTGGGCGACGGATTACCTGCCAAATCACTGCCTGGCAACGCATTGGGAAACAAACCCGGCAATGCGCCCGGCATGGCGCCTTCACGCAATGGCGACGATTCAAAAGGGGCCAGCATGTTGCGTCGCCCCGTTGCGCCGCCCAGCATCTCCATGCGCACACGGGTGGGCGGTACCAGGCGCTGCTGCTTTTCCACCATGACAGCGGCTGGCGGCTTCAGGCCGACATAAAGCTGCATGACGGTTTTGACATAGGCCTGGGTCTCCTTGTAATTCGGAATCTGGTTGCCCGCCCGAATTACCGCGCCTTCACCCGCGTTGTACGAGGCCAGCGCCAACTCGAGTTTGCCGGGAAACATGGCGATCAAATCACGCAGGTAACGCGTGCCGGTACGTACGTTGATTTTGGGGTCGAACAACTTCTTCTCAATCGGTGTTTTTTTGTCGCCGTCCACGCCATAACGGCGTGCCGTGTCAGGCATCAGTTGCATCAGGCCCAGGGCACCCTTGGGCGACACCGCCTGCACGTCAAAACCCGATTCGGCGGCTATGAGCGCCTGCAGCAACTCGTAGTCAACCTTATAAGTGTTGGCTGCATCTTTCAGGTGATGGCGTATGGCTTTGAAATTCGGCGACACGTCAAAAAACGCCCGCAATTTGGCCGGCACCGTGGGCACCGCAACCGCACGGGGAGTTGGCGCAGCTTCCTCAGGGGCCGGTTTGGCGGTTTTGGTGGTGTCGAAACTCTCGCCGCCCCGGTAAAAAAGCTCATACCGCATATCGACCCGCTCATTGGCGAAATGTGCCACGCCACGCTCATCGATGTACCCCCAGACATCAGCCTGCGCAGCTGCCCCCATGCACAAGGCACAGGTGGCCAACACGCGTAACAAACGGGAAATCAATGTCATGCCCGCATTTTGGCTGAAGTTCAGCATGTGGAGGGGTCTCATTGATAAAGGCACTAAACGTCGATTTCCACCGCGTCACCATGGATTTCCATCAGCTCGCGCCGGGCAGCGGCCTCGCCCTTGCCCATCAGTTTGGTAATGAGTTGTTCGGTTTGCATGAAATTCGACGCGCCCAACGCCACGGGCAGCAGGCGCCGGGTATCGGGGTTCAGGGTGGTGTCCCACAATTGTTCGGCGTTCATTTCACCGAGGCCCTTGAAGCGGCTGATGGCCCAGGCGCCCTCGCGCACGCCTTCCTTGCGCAGCTTGTCCAGGATGGCAGTGAGTTCGCCGTTGTCCAGCGCATATGATTTGGACGCCGGTTTTTTACCCCGTGCCGGGGCATCGACGCGAAACAACGGCGGGCGGGCAATGTAGACGTGGCCGGTTTCGATCAGTTTGGGGAAATGGCGGAAAAACAGCGTGAGCAGCAGCACCTGGATGTGCGAGCCATCGACATCCGCGTCGCTCAAAATACAGACCTTGCCATAACGCAAGCCGCTTAAATCGGGCGTGTCTTGGGGGCCATGTGGATCGACCCCGATTGCAACTGATATGTCGTGAATCTCGGTGTTGGCGAACAACCGGTCGCGTTCCACTTCCCACGTGTTCAGCACTTTGCCGCGCAGGGGCAAAATCGCTTGGCATTCCTTGTCGCGGCCCATTTTCGCGCTGCCACCGGCAGAATCACCTTCGACCAAAAAAACCTCGTTGTGGGCGATGTCGCGGCTTTCACAATCGGTGAGTTTGCCGGGCAATACGGCCACGCCGGAGCTTTTGCGCTTTTCGACCTTTTGGCCGGCTTTTTGGCGCGATTGCGCCGCCCGAATCGCCAATTCGGCCAGCTTTTTGCCGTAATCGACATGCAGGTTGAGCCACAACTCAAGCGACGGACGCACAAAACTCGATACCAGGCGCACCGCATCGCGCGAGTTCAGGCGTTCTTTGATCTGGCCCTGAAATTGCGGGTCAAGCACCTTGGCGCTCAAGACGTAACTGGCCCGGGCAAACACGTCTTCGGGCAACAATTTGACGCCTTTGGGCAACAGCGAATGAACCTCAATGAAGCTTTTGACTGCGGTGAACAAGCCGTCGCGAAGGCCACTTTCATGCGTACCACCCGCCGTGGTGGGGATCAGATTGACGTAACTTTCGCGCACGGGTTGCCCGTCTTCGGTGAAGGCTACACACCATTGGGCTCCCTCCCCTTCGGCAAAACTGTCGTTTTGGGCATCGGCAAAGCCTTCGCCATCAAACAGCGGAATAACCGGCTCGCCGTTCATCGTCTGTTCGAGGTAATCACGCAGGCCGCCTTTGTAAACCCAGCTTTGGGTCTCACGGGTTTTCTCCAGCAGCAATGAAACGGTTACGCCCGGCATCAGCACGGCCTTGCTGCGCAGCAAGTGCAAAAGCTCTGCCATCGGCAAGACGCTGGATTCAAAATATTTGGGATCCGGCCAGGCCCGCACCGTGGTGCCGGATTTGCGGTCGCCCTCACCGGCCTTGCGCAGCTTGAGCGGCTGCGTCACGTCGCCACCTTCAAAAACAATGCTGGCCACCTGGCCATCCCGGTAACTAGTGGCCTCAAGGCGTTTGCCCAACGCGTTGGTGACACTGACGCCGACGCCATGCAGGCCACCGGCAAAGCTATAGGCGCCGCCACCTTTTTTGTCAAACTTGCCGCCCGCATGCAGGCGAGTGAAGACCAATTCAATGACGGGCGCGTTTTCTTCCGGGTGCAGCCCAAACGGAATGCCCCGGCCATCGTCTTCAACGGTTACCGAGCCATCGATGTGCAAGATCACCTTGAG
>JANOVW010000661.1:0-2382 GCA_031417575.1 Rhodoferax sp.
TCGCGCCAAGGGACATCTGTACCCATACCAACCCATATTGCTCGCGGGCACCAAACACTTCGGCGCAATGGGATGCAGGCGGGTTGAACGCTGGCAATGCCGGCACCCGTATGCACCGACCCGTCGGGCCGAACTGCCAGCCATGGTAGGCACATTCAAGCTGGCCGTTGACGACTTTGCCCAAGGAGAACCGGGCGCCGCGATGCGGACAACGGTCGGCCCAGGCGTGAATGTGGCCGTGCGCATCGCGCCACAATACGACCGCTTGCTGCAACAGGGTCGTGGCCACAGGTTTTTCGGTCACCCGTTCTGACAATTCCACAGGGTGCCAATGCGCTTCTTCAATCATCGCTTCATCTTACAAACAAAATGGCAGGGTCAAGATCGCGTCTAAACGACGCCCACAAAAAAGCCGCTAAAAAGCGGCTTTTTTGAGAGGCCAGCAAAAACTTTTTACTTCTTGGCGCCTGGCACTTTACCCTCTACGCCTTTGACGTACGCGCCCATACCGCTGAGCCACTTGTCGTCGCCCACGGCATCTTTGGCGATCATCACCTTGCCGGTGTTGTCGGTGATCGGGCCCTTCCAGATGTTGTAAGAGCCATCGGCCAGGCCTTTTTTCACTTCTTCAACCTTGGCTTTGGTTTCTGCGGGCACGTCTTCGGCAATCGAAACAATGTCGATTGCGCCTTCCTTCACGCCGTACCAAACGCCGCCGCCGCCCTTCCAGGAGCCATCCAAGGCTTCTTTGGTGGCCTTGATGTAATACGGGCCCCAGTTGATGATGGCCGATGCCAAATGAGCCTTGGGGCCGTAAGCGGTCATGTCGGAATCCCAACCGAAGGCGCGTTTACCTTTGCCCTCAGCGGTTTTCAACACCGCGGGTGAATCGGTGTTCTGGAACAAAACGTCTGCACCACCATTGATCAGCGCCGTAGCGGCCTCGGTTTCTTTAGGTGGATCGAACCAGCCGTTTACCCAGACCACTTTGGTCTTGATCTTGGGGTTGCTCATTTGCGCACCCATGGTGAAGGCATTGATGTTGCGGATCACCTCAGGAATTGGGATCGACGCGACGATGCCCAAGGTATTGCTCTTGGTCATCTTGCCCGCGATGATGCCGGCCATGTAGGCCCCTTCATAGGTGCGGCTGTCATAGGTACGCATGTTGTCGGATTGTTTGTAGCCGGTGGCGTGTTCAAACTTCACGTCCTTGAAATCCGGGGCCACTTTGAGCATGGGATCCATGTAGCCAAAGGTGGTGCCGAAAATCAGCTTGTTGCCTTGGGTGGCCTTGTCGCGGATGACGCGCTCGGCGTCGGCCGACTCAGGCACGTTTTCAACGAAGGAGGTTTTAACCTTATCGCCAAATTCTTTTTCAATCGCCTTGCGAGCGTTGTCATGCGCGAAGGTCCAGCCACCGTCGCCCACAGGGCCAACATAGGCGAACGCGATTTTCATCGGTTCTGGTTTGGGTGGTGGGGGTGGCGCTGCGGGCGCAGATGCCGCAGCGGCGGGCGCCGCAGCCACAGGTTTGGCTTCTTCTTTTTTGCCGCAGCCAACCAGCGCTGCGCTGGCAATTGCAGTCAGGGCGGCCACCCGGATGAGTGAACGTTTTTGCAGGTCTGTCATGTCAATTCCTGGGAAAAGTAAGAGGGAAAGGAAGGGAAATCAAAGGGACGGAAAACAATATCAGCGTGAAATTATGCACCCAAGCAACATAGCCTGCGATCAGGCACCTGGATAGAAGGGTTTTCCAATACTGGCCGGCATATTGATGCGGATCCATTGCGGGTTGCGGGAGATCAGGGCCAGCACCAAAATGGTGGCTACATACGGCAACATGGTCAAGAATTCGCTGGGCACCTCGACACCGATACTTTGCAAATGGAATTGCAGCATGGTTACGCCGCCAAACAAGTAAGCACCCAACAAAACCCGTGCCGGACGCCAGGTGGCAAAGGTGGTGAGCGCCAGGGCAATCCAGCCCTTGCCAGCCACCATGCCTTCGACCCACAGGGGGGTGTAAATAACTGACAAGTAAGCCCCGGCCAAGCCACACAGTGCGCCGCCTACCACCACCGCTGCCAAGCGGATACGCCGCACCGGGTACCCCAGCGCATGGGCAGATTCCGGGCTTTCACCCACACTGCGCAGCACCAGGCCCTGTCGCGTGCGATACAGGTACCAAATCAGGCCCGCCGTGAAGGCCACCGTTACATAAACCAGCGGATGGTGGCGGAACAAGGCCGGGCCGAGCAGCGGGATATCGGCCAGCACCGGAATGGCATGGGTGGCCCGCTCGGGCATCTTGGCCTGCACAAAAGCCGTGCCCACAAAGGCTGAAAAACCGGTGCCGAACAAGGTGAGCGCCAGCCCGGT
>JANOVW010000662.1:0-3222 GCA_031417575.1 Rhodoferax sp.
GAGGTGTTGGACACTTCTGTGCAAGCCCGTTTAGTACAAATGAAAGCCGCCCTGACCGCTTAAGCGGACACGGCCCATCTGGAGCATTTCCATGCAACTCAATCCCGCAGAAATTTCCGAACTGCTGAAATCGCGCATCGAGGGCCTGTCGGCCGGTGCAAACATCAAAAATCAGGGCACTGTTGTGTCTGTGACCGACGGTATCTGTCGCATTCATGGCCTGTCTGACGTGATGCAGGGCGAGATGCTGGAGTTCCCCGCCGACGCTGATGGTCAGCCCAGCTATGGATTGGCTTTGAATTTGGAGCGTGATTCAGTCGGCTCTGTGATTTTGGGTGCCTATGAACACATTTCCGAAGGCGATACCGTCAAATGCACGGGTCGTATTTTGGAGGTGCCGGTGGGCCCCGAGCTCAAAGGCCGCGTGGTCAACGCACTGGGCCAGCCGATCGACGGCAAAGGCCCGATCAACGCCAAGATGACCGACGTGATTGAGAAGGTTGCGCCCGGCGTGATCGCTCGCCAGTCTGTTGACCAGCCCATGCAGACCGGTCTCAAGTCGATTGACTCCATGGTGCCTGTTGGTCGCGGCCAGCGCGAGCTGATCATCGGTGACCGCCAGACCGGCAAAACAGCCGTGGCCATCGACGCCATCATCAACCAAAAGGGTCAGAACATGACCTGCGTTTATGTCGCGATTGGTCAAAAAGCCTCGTCGATCAAAAACGTCGTGCGTTCGCTGGAGCAAGCGGGCGCTTTGGAATACACCATTGTGGTGGCGGCTTCGGCCTCTGAATCGGCGGCCATGCAATATGTGTCGGCCTATTCGGGCTGCACCATGGGTGAGTACTTCCGTGATCGCGGTGAAGACGCGTTGATCGTTTATGACGACCTCTCCAAGCAGGCTGTGGCCTACCGCCAGGTTTCGCTGTTGCTGCGACGGCCGCCAGGCCGTGAAGCTTACCCCGGCGACGTGTTTTATCTGCACAGCCGTTTGTTGGAGCGTGCCGCCCGTGTGAACGCTGACTATGTCGAAAAATTCACCAATGGCGCTGTCAAAGGCCAAACGGGTTCCCTGACTGCTTTGCCCATTATTGAAACCCAAGCGGGTGACGTGTCGGCCTTCGTGCCCACCAACGTGATCTCCATCACTGACGGTCAAATCTTTTTGGAAACCAGCTTGTTCAACGCAGGTGTGCGCCCAGCGATTAACGCGGGTATTTCTGTGTCTCGCGTTGGCAGTGCGGCCCAAACCAAAGTTGTCAAGGGTCAATCTGGCGGTATCCGCAATGACTTGGCACAGTACCGTGAACTGGCCGCGTTCGCGCAGTTCGCCTCCGACCTCGATGCCGCCACCAAAAAGCAGCTTGACCGCGGTGCACGTGTCACCGAGTTGTTGAAGCAGAAACAATACAGCCCGTTGCCCATCAGCCTGATGAGTGCTTCGCTGTTTGCTGTGAACAAAGGCTTCATGGACGATGTGGAAGTGAAGAAGATTCTCTCGTTCGAGCAAGGCTTGTTTTCTTACCTCAAAGACAAACACGCTGCCTTGTTGGCCACGATTGAAAGCACCAAGGCGCTCGACAAAGAGGGCGAAGCCGAGCTGACCTCTGCCGTCGCTGCGTTCAAGAAAACCTTCGCCTGATCTGCAATTGACCCAACTCCAGGAGTAATCAATGGCAGCCGGTAAAGAGCTACGCACCAAGATCAAATCGGTGGAAAACACCAAGAAGATCACCAAGGCGATGGAGATGATTTCGGTCTCCAAAATGCGCAAGGCGCAAGAGCGCATGCGTGCTGCACGCCCGTACAGTCAAAAAATTCGCAGCATTGCCAGCAACTTGGGCAAAGCCAATCCTGAATACGTGCATACCTACATGAAAAAGAACGACGGCAAGTCGGTCGGCTTCATTGTGGTCAGCACTGACAAGGGCTTGTGTGGCGGTCTCAACACCAATTTGCTGCGCGCTGTCACCCTCAAGCTGCGCGAAACGCAGACTGCCGGCAAAACCGTCAAGGCGGTAGCCATTGGCAACAAAGGTTTGGGGTTTCTGAATCGGGTGGGTGCCAAGGTTGTTTCGCACGTTACACACATGGGCGACAAGCCGCATCTGGACAAACTCATCGGCCCTGTCAAGGTGCTGCTGGACGCATACGCAGCAGGCGATGTGAGCGAGGTTTACCTGTGTTACAACCGGTTTGCCAGTACCATGAGCCAGGTCCCAACGCTTGATTTGCTGCTGCCCTTGTCGGCTGAAAAAATGCAGGCTGAAACTCAAGCGGCGGCCCAAAATGGCAGTAACCATGCGTGGGACTACATCTATGAGCCCGACGCTCAAACCGTGATCGACGAGTTGCTGGTGCGTTATGCCGAAGCGCTGGTTTATCAGGCAGTGGCTGAAAACATGGCCTCAGAACATGCTGCACGTATGGTCGCCATGAAGGCTGCCACTGACAACGCAGGCAACGTGATTGCCGAGCTGAAGCTGGTTTACAACAAAACCCGCCAAGCCGCCATTACCAAAGAATTGTCAGAAATCGTTTCGGGTGCGGCAGCCATCAGTGGTTGAGCGCGCACCCAACCGATTTTTACTCACCCATTAAGCAAGATTTAAATTACCGGAGCAACACAAAATGGCTCAAGCAAACGCAGGCACCCAAGGAAAAATTGTTCAGTGTATTGGCGCGGTGGTCGACGTGGAATTCCCGCGTGACCGCATGCCCCGCATTTACGATGCCCTCAAGATGGACGGCTCGACACTGACGCTGGAAGTTCAGCAGCAGATGGGTGATGGCATTGTGCGCACCATTGCACTGGGTTCATCCGACGGCTTGCGCCGTGGCATGGTGGTTGCCAACACGGGCAAATCCATCACTGTTCCGGTAGGCAAAGCCACACTGGGCCGCATCATGGACGTGCTGGGTTCGCCAATTGACGAGCGCGGCCCGGTCAGCCAGGAACTGACGGCATCCATTCACCGCAAAGCCCCTGCCTACGACGAACTCAGCCCTTCGCAAGAGCTGCTGGAAACCGGCATCAAGGTGATTGACTTGGTGTGCCCGTTCGCCAAAGGCGGCAAGGTGGGCCTGTTCGGTGGTGCCGGTGTGGGCAAAACCGTGAACAAGATGGAACTGATCAACAACATTGCCAAGGCGCATAGCGGCTTGTCGGTGTTTGCCGGTGTGGGTGAGCGTACCCGTGAGGGCAACGACTTTTATCAC
>JANOVW010000663.1:0-1666 GCA_031417575.1 Rhodoferax sp.
GCGGCCTTGGTCAAATGAACTCCAGCCGTGGTGGGCCATGCTGGCGAGCGGACAGGCCGCGGTGGCGAGGGTGAAACCAGAAAATAGGACATGACGACGTTGCATGGTGAACTCCGGTTGTGTTGACAGGTAGGCACAGCCTTCAAACATAGGCGATCCAGCGGCCGCAGGCGATAACGCCCACCCAGATCAGCGTCGACACCACCATTTGCGTTTTGGCCAGGGCATCGAGCTTCACCAAAGACTGCCGCGTATGAAACCAGGCCGCATTTGAACCCGCAGCGAATAACAACACCAGCTTGATGGTGAATGCCCGGTTGGCCAGCAATTCGGCCGGCTGGGTGGCAAACATCACACTGCCCGATGCCGCCGCCAGCAAAAAACCGCCCGCCACCAGCGACAAACCCAGGCGCGACAAATCAGCAACCGGCAAGCCCTGCCCTTTGCCAAACACCCGAAACTCCAGCAACACCAAGTTGCCCAGCAGCAGCGCAATGCCAATGATGTGCACCACTTCCAGCGCCGGGTAGGCCCAGGCGGCCAGTTGCAACGTGGGCAGGTTGATGGGCTGGAAGGGCATGGGCGCCGTTCAAAAAGTCTTATGTGCGGGCCACGCCCTGTGGGGTGTCGCCACTTCCCCGTGGCGTGTCGCCGCTTCCCATATCCCAATACAGCCCGGCCATCAATCCCAGCGCCTCGCGCAGCAACGCGGGCGGCAGGTGTTCATTGGGCGCATGTTGCGAGCACCCGGGGTAACTGTGCGGCACCCAAATCGCTTTCAGGCCCAGCGTTTCGGTGAAGATGTCATTGGGCAAGCTGCCGCCCAGGTTGGGCAACACGGCCACTTTTTTGCCGCTGGTGGTTTGCAGTGAGGCCACCGCCCATTGCACCCAGGGCTCGTCCGGGTCAATACGGGTGGCTTTGAAGATTTCGCCCGGTGCCACTTCAAGCTTCACCATGCCAAACCCGTGTGCATCCAGGTGGCGGCGCAGCGCGGGCACGATGTCTTGCGAATCAATACCCACCACAAAACGCAACTGGCAACGCGCCCAGGCGCGCGGCGGAATGGCGTTGACGGGTGTCTCGGGGTTGCCAGTTTTGAAGGCCAGCACTTCAAAACTGCACCAGCCAAACACGCGCTCGGCCGGGCTCAGGCCAGGCTGGCCCCAACCGGGCTCGATGGCAGGGCCATCAGCGCCACCGTCTACCTCGCAATCGGCCAATGCACGGCGCACGGCGGCGGGCAATTGGGCGGGTTTCCATTCGGGAATCAAAATTTCGCCCACGGGCGAGGTGATCGAGGCGATGGCATGCGCCAGTTGAATGCCGGGGTTGGAGATCAGCCCGCCCCAGTTGCCTGAATGGTGGCCGCCCGCCCGCGCTTCGATGCTCAAATCGATATTGATGCAACCGCGCGAGCCCAAAAACACGGTGGGCCGGTCTGCCCGCAGGCGCGGCCCGTCCGAGGCAATCATCACATCCGCACTGAACAAGGCCTTGTGCTGCGCACACAGCGCCTGCAGGCCCGGCGAGGTGACTTCTTCGCCCATCTCAATCAGGTATTTGGCGTTAAAACCCAAGCTGCCACGGGTGGCCAACACCGCCGCCAAGGCCTGCATGTTCACGCTGTGCTGGCCTTTGTTGTCGGCAATGCCCCGGCCATACC
>JANOVW010000664.1:0-2629 GCA_031417575.1 Rhodoferax sp.
CGGAACTTGACTCATATTGACGCTGACCTCCGTTCCCCTTTGGGAAACTTTGATGGTTGGATGACCTTCCGCGACACGGCTGAACCGGTTGGCGGATGCGACTGATGCCTGGGAAGGGCGAAGCAGTCGGCATTGTAGCCAAGCGAATGCTGCAGCCCATATGTTTTTGCAAAACGTGATTTATTCACGCCCTGCGTTCAGGTGTTTTGCTCGTGCTCACACCAAAAAAATGCATTCGCATTCGCTGGCCTTTTACTCAGATTTGCTTCAAAATCGGAATCTGCACGTAAGAAAATAGACAGTTCACCCGCTCAAGCACCCGCTACTGTTGCTGTTGCTGTTCATCGATTGACATGAGGATACCTATGCGCTTGTACTATTTACCCACAGGCTTCACTGCAACCGGCAGCATCGTTGCAAGCTTGGCACTATTGGGAACGCCAGCGACGTCGCACGCAGTTGTAGACGATTTGGTACGCCAAGCGGTGACGCTGACTGAAAAGAACCAAGGCCGGGCAGCTTTTGATTTGCTTGCTCCCCAAGAAATTGCCCGTGCAGGTGATCCGGATTTTGACCTGGTGTTGGGTGTCGCGGCCAACCAGGCCAACGAATTCAACCGCGCCATCTTTGCACTGGAACGCGTGGTTGTTTCACAACCCGGAAATACTCGGGCCAGAGCCGAGTTGGCAAGAGCCTTGTTTGCGGTTGGCGACACCATTGGCGCAAAGCGCTTGTTGGCGGAGACCAAGGAACAAGGGGTTCCTGTCGAAGTGGCTCGCACTTTGGATCAGTTCATGCAGGCGATAGACCGGGTGGAGGAAGCCGGGCGTTCCTCGATCAAGGGTCACCTGGATGCAGGAATCGGCCACGATAGCAACGTCAACGGGGCACCTGCCAACAATGTTGTTGCCGTGCCATCTCTGGGTGGTTTGCTGGTGACTCTGACACCTGCTGGCACTAAAACTTCGTCGTCGTTTTCAACCTTGGGCGGTGGCTTGTCGGGTCGGCATGTGCTGGATCCGCGCTGGTCATTGCTGGGCAACGTGAATGCCGGCTGGCGCTGGAATGGTGACGCGGCCAGTCAGTTCAATACGCTGCAACTGGATGCGAATGCCGGTATTTCTTACCGCGCTGAACGCAACGAGTTCTCAGGTGTGCTTCAGTTTGGCACTTATGACGTCGGGGGTCAGCGCGTGCGAGATGCCAGTGGTGTGGTGGGCGAATGGACCTATCGTTTCGACGGCTTTCGGCAATTTGGCACCTATCTTCAGTCAGCTCGACTGAGTTACCCAGGCCAAACAGTTCGTGACGTACAAAGAACCGTCTTGGGCTTTTCTTATGCCCACCTCTTCAGGGGAGGACTGATGGCCTTCGGCGGCCTCTATGGCGGATCTGAAAATGAATTTGCAGCCGCCGCGCCGCACCTGGGCCACAAATTCACCGGGCTGCGTGGCGGGCTTCAAAATCCTTTCAGCGACACTTTGTCTGCCTTCGCAACGCTGGGCATCGAATCCCGCGCCTTCGGTGGTCCTGATCCGAATTTCCTGGTCAACCGCACCGATAACCAAACCAACTTGAGTCTTGGCATGACCTGGGTGCCGGCCAAGGCCTGGCGGGTTACGCCGCAAATCGCGTCGACGCAAACCAAGTCGAATGTGGCTATCAACGAATTCGACACCCAAACCGTCAGTGTGACGGTTCGGCGTGAGTTCTGAAACAGGGGAAATCGCATGAAACACCGTTTTCAACTCAAAAATGCTGTCTTGTTGGGTGCCTTGGCTGCGGTCTATCCTCTGACCAGTTTTTCGGCTGCAGGCGTTGCACAATTTGCCGCTGGTGATGTCAATGTGCGCCGCGGTGCTGCAGTGGTCGCCGTAAACAAGGGCCAAGACCTGGAAAGTGGCGACTCCATTTCCACTGGGCCGAATGGTCGTATCCAGATCCGGTTTACGGATGGCGGCATTGTCGCCCTGCAACCCAATTCGCAGTTCGACATCACGCGGTATGTAGATGCGAACGACGGCAGACAAGACAGCTTTTTGGTCAATTTCGCCCGTGGCAGCATGCGTGCCGTCACCGGTCTGATTGGCAAACGCAACCGCGACAATTACAAAGTCAACACGACAACTGCCACGGTGGGCATTCGCGGCTCGGGGTTCAGTTCCTCCTACAACGCCGATGGCACGTTGAGCGTTACCGCCGAGCTCGACGAGATCGAGGTCTGCACCAACGGCGGGTGTGTCAGCCTGACGGCGGGAGAAACAGCGCTGGTCGTCAACAACAACCAGGCCCCGATTCGCACCTTGGTCCGCGCCAATTTGCCAACACCGGCGCCCCGGCAAGATGTCACTGTGGTGGGCAATCGCGTCAGTGCCGGTGGCTTGAGTGCGCTGATCATCGCGCCGCCACCCGCGGTGGTTCCTCCGGTCGTCGTGGTTCCTCCGGTCGTGGTGGTCCCGCCCGTGGTGGTACCTGTGCCTGTGATTGAGGTGGTCGGTACGCCGTGGATCGCCTATTTTGCCGGCAACACCAGCTCCGGGTACGGAGACATATTTACGAACAGTGAATCTGCCACCCGGTCCCTGACGCTGGAGTCGTTTGAAGGCAAAACGCAACTGAACAAATACGT
>JANOVW010000665.1:0-17347 GCA_031417575.1 Rhodoferax sp.
AGTTGCAGCGCCAACGCTTGAAGTCAGCCCTGGTGAGCCTGCGCCGCCGCTGCCCCTCGTCCGTGCCAAAAGCCGTTGGGTGCCGGTTCAGTGGGGTGCATTGCCTGGCTTGAATGACGATGCCTTGCATGAAGCCTGGAACGCCTGGATTCGCAGCTGCGAAAAACCCAACGCCGCCTTTGCGCCCTTGTGCAATGAGCTGCGACGTATGAGCTTGGCCAGTCAGGGTGAGCAACTGGGATGGATGATGGCGCGGCTCCAGCCCTACCGAGTTGAGGCCTTGAGTGGTGACGCGCAAGGCTTGTTAACGGGTTATTTTGAGCCACTGCTGGAAGGTTCTCGAACCGCCACAGCTGAGTTTTCTGTGCCCTTGTATCGCCCGCCTGTTGCGATGGGCCGCGCGCCGTGGTTCACCCGCCAGGAAATCGACACGTTGCCGCAGGCGCAAGCTGCCCTCAAGGGGCGTGAAATCGTTTGGCTGGCCGATCCGGTCGACGCGCTGGTCATGCAAATTCAAGGCTCTGGCAGGGTGCGCGTGTTGGAGGCCAACGGCAATTCCACGGTGTTGCGTATTGGATTTGCCGGCACCAATGGACAGCCCTATAAAAGTGTGGGGCGCTGGCTGCTGGATCGCGGTGAAATCAAGGACGGCAGCTGGCCGGGCATTCGTGCCTGGACACAGGCCAACGGCCCCCGAATTCCGGAAATGTTGTGGAGCAACCCCCGCGTGGTGTTTTTTAAAGAAGACCTGTCCTTCGCAGCGGATACCTCCGGTGGCCCGCGCGGTGCACAGGGTGTTGCGCTGACAGCAGGCCGCTCCATCGCCGTGGACCCGTTGAGCATTCCTTACGGCACGCCCGTTTGGCTTGTTTCGCAGGGTGAGCAAATATCGCTCAGCCGTTTGGTTCAGGCGCAAGACACTGGCAGCGCCATTCTGGGTGCTGTCAGGGCCGACTACTTTGCCGGTACAGGGCCAGCAGCTGGCGAGCTGGCCGGGCGATTGAAGCAGCCATTGCAGCTGTGGGTACTTTGGCCGAGATAGGCAGGCAACCAGCGGCGCTTTGGGCAAAAGTGCATAGATCTGGGAACAAAGGGACGAAGTAATGATGGCGCCATTTGGATCGGAGCCGCCTGGCGATGAGCCCAACGGTAGCTTCCGAGGAGGCGAAAGACGCGCTTGACGTGCTCATCGAACTGGGGGGCCAGATTGACGCTGCGCAGACTGATGACCTCACTTGTCTACCCTGCGCCGGCGACCAGCGACAGTGGTGCCTTTTGTGTGGCATCCGATTTTTATCGAAGAGCGCAGTAAATCGTACGCAGACAACGGATGTCATGGGCCCAAAACCGGGCCCAAGCGCCTGAGCGTCATGGAGCCCAATCTGAACGTGGTGAAGTTTTGCCCCTACCCTATCTTGATTGCAGAAGAAGCGATGCCCGCTGGTGATTCAAAAGTACGAGACGCTGTTAGCCCAACTGATGACTTTACCTTCTGTTTGAAAGTGCGAGGCTAACGCGGCCGAGGTTTGGAGTCATCTAAATTGTTCTAAAAATAGTAATTTAATTTATTTTAAATTAATTTAAACAATATTTAAAATTCGTATTTGATACAAAATACATAGCTTATTATGCAATATTTATAGGAATTTATCCCATTAATTTTAAATTTAATATGTTTAATATAATTATTTTATACCCTGACGCGAAGACAGAAAGCCCCGCGAGGCCTACACTGTGCTTTTGCCATGCTACAGACGGAGACAAATAGCCATGAACGCGCCCTTGCCCGACCCTATTCGCAAAGCGTTGGAAACCGTCACGCTGGACGATAAATACAGCCTGGACTACGGCCGTGCCTTCATGAGCGGTGTGCAAGCACTGGTCAAGCTGCCCATGTTGCAGCGCTTGCGTGACCAGTTGGCGGGCAAAAATACGGCAGGTTTTATCAGCGGGTACCGTGGTTCGCCATTGGGCGGGTATGACCAAGCGCTTTGGAAGGCTGAAAAGTACCTGAAGGCGCAAAACATCGTTTTTCAACCTGGGGTGAATGAAGAGCTGGCTGCCACCGCCTTGTGGGGTACACAGCAGCTTGGTTTTGCACCACCCGGCACCAATAAGTTCGATGGTGTTTTTGGCATTTGGTACGGCAAAGGCCCTGGCGTAGACCGCTGTTCCGACGTGTTCAAGCACGCCAACATGGCGGGCACCACTGAATGGGGTGGCGTACTCGCCGTGGCGGGCGATGATCATTTGTCCAAAAGCTCGACGGCAGCGCACCAGAGCGACCATATTTTCAAAGCCTGTGGCACACCCGTGTTCTTTCCTGCGGGTGTACAGGATATTCTGGATTTGGGTATTCACGCCTTCGCCATGAGCCGGTTTTCCGGGGTATGGGCAGGCATGAAGACGATCCAGGAAATCGTCGAATCATCTGCCACGGCCATGATCGACCCGGAGCGCGTCCAGATCAAGATTCCGACCGACTTTGTCATGCCAGCGGGCGGTATTCATATTCGCTGGCCCGATGCCGCGCTAGACCAGGAGGCGCGACTGTTTGACTACAAATGGTACGCAGCTTTAGCTTACATCCGGGCCAACCGCCTGAACTACAACGTCATCGAAGGCAGCAATGACCGTTTCGGCCTCATCGCCAGTGGCAAAGCCTATAACGATACGCGCCAAGCCTTGATCGATTTGGGGCTGGACGACCTCACCTGCCAGCGTGCGGGCATCCGCTTGCACAAGGTCAGCGTGGTGTGGCCGCTCGAAGCGCAACTGACCCGAGAGTTCGCGACGGGGCTCAAGGAGATCATGGTCGTTGAAGAGAAGCGCCAGGTCATTGAGTACCAGCTCAAAGAGGAGTTGTACAACTGGCGCGCGGACGTTCGCCCGGTAGTGGTGGGCAAGTTCAATGAAGCGGAGGGTGGTGAATGGTCCATGCCCAATCCGATGCCCAACCGATTGCTGCGCGCCAACGCCGACTTGTCGCCGGCCCTGATCGCCCGCGCCATTGCATTGCGCCTGAAAAAACTGGGGGTTGATGCAGACATCAGCGCACGCATGGACGCGCACCTGGCCATTCTGGATGCCAAAGAATCCGCCATGCAGGTTTTGGAGACCAGCGGCCTGAAGGGCGCTGACCGCCAACCCTGGTTCTGCTCGGGCTGCCCGCACAACACCTCAACCAAAGTGCCAGAAGGCTCGCGCGCCATGGCCGGCATTGGCTGCCATTTCATGGCCATCTGGATGGACCGCAGTACCACCGGGTTCACCCAAATGGGAGGAGAAGGCGTGCCGTGGGTCGGGCAGCAACCCTTCAGCCACGACCAACATATTTTTGCCAATTTGGGCGATGGCACTTACTTTCACAGCGGGTTGCTGGCGGTGCGCCAATCCATTGCGGCGGGCGTGAATATCACCTACAAAATCTTGTACAACGATGCCGTGGCGATGACCGGTGGGCAACAGGTGGGTGAGCGGCCAGAAGGTCACTCGGTGGTGCAAATTGCCATGTCCATGCGGGCCGAAGGAGCCGCCAAGATTGTGGTTGTCACCGATGAGCCTGAAAAATACGACGGTGTGGCGCTGGCTGAAGGTGTTACGGTGCGGCATCGCGAAGCGTTGGACGCCACGCAAAAAGAGCTGCGCGAGATCAAGGGCTGTACGGTCATCATTTATGACCAAACCTGCGCCACGGAGAAGCGCCGCCGTCGCAAACGCGGCACGATGGTAGACCCGGCCAAACGGGTGGTCATCAACGAGCTGGTGTGTGAGGGTTGTGGTGATTGCGGTGTGCAAAGCAATTGCCTGAGCGTGGAACCCCTTGAAACCGAATTTGGCCGCAAGCGGCAAATCAATCAAAGCACCTGCAACAAAGACATTTCCTGTGTGAAGGGGTTTTGCCCCAGCTTTGTGACCGTGGAAGGTGGGCAGCTCAAGAAAGCAAAGCCTGGAGACGCCAGCCAGGCAACGGTTGTGCCATCGCCGTTTAGCCTGGGTGACTTACCCGCACCCATCCTGGCCAAACCCTTCAATGGGCAAGCCTGGGGCATGGTGGTTTGTGGCGTGGGTGGCACGGGGGTTATCACCATTGGCCAGCTGCTGGGCATGGCGGCGCACATGGAAGGCAAAGGCATCGTCACCCAAGACGCGGGAGGCTTGGCGCAAAAAGGCGGCGCAACCTGGAGTTATATCCTCATCGGTGAGCGCCAGGACGACATTCGGACCACCCGCGTTGGCACTGCCGGCGCCGATTTGTTGATCGGCTGTGACCCCATCGTTTCGGTTGCCAAAGAGACTTTGCTTCGCCTTCGCACGGGCCGCACCCATGTGGCCATCAATTCCGGCAGCACGCCTACCGCGGCGTTTGTGAAGGACGGCAACTGGCAAAACCCGTCTGAGCAGTGTGTGGCCGAGGTTGCGCAGATCGTTGGCAAAGACTTCGTTGCCGCTTTTGATGCAAACAGTGCCGCTGTGACCTTGATGGGCGACAGCATTTACACCAATCCGTTGATGATGGGTTACGCCTGGCAGAAGGGCTGGATTCCGCTGGAGAAAGCCTCCTTGATGCGCGCCATTGAACTCAACGCCGTCGCTGTACAGCAGAATAAAACCGCCTTCGAATGGGGCTGCCGCGCGGCACATAACGCGCAGGATGTGCTGCGCCTGATCAACCCCGGGCAGGTGATTGAGTTCAAAAAACGCGAAACACTCGATTCCGTTGTTGAGCGGCGGGTTGCATTTTTGACCGCTTATCAACACGCTGCTTACGCCCAGACTTATCAGGCTTTTGTCCGAAAAGTACGGGCGGCAGAAGAGCCTCTGGGAATCAAGCATTTGCCGCTCACAGAAAGTGTTGCCCGGTATTTGTTCAAGCTGATGGCCTACAAAGACGAATATGAAGTGGCCCGGTTGCACAGTGATGGGGCGTTTTTGAAGCGGATTGACACCCTGTTTGAAGGTGATTTCAAAGTCAATTACCACTTGGCGCCGCCGCTATTGGCCAAGCGCAATGACAAAGGCGAATTGCAAAAAACCAAATTTGGCCCCGCGATGTTGACGGGTTTCAAGGCTCTGGCGCGTCTGAAGGGTTTGCGTGGCACCGTTTGGGACCCGTTTGGAAAAACAGACGAACGGCGCGAAGAACGAGCCTTGATCGGCGAGTACACGGATCTGTTGGCAGAAATTTTGCCCTCCCTGAACGCGAGTAACCACGGCTTGGCGCTTGAACTCGCCAGGCTGCCCGAATTGATCAAGGGTTTCGGGCATGTAAAAGCCCGCAATTTGAAAGCGACGCGAATTCGTTGGAGCGCGTTGCTTGGGCAATGGCGGGCACCCGCCCCGCAAATGCGTGACAAGGCCGTTGCCACCTGAAAACGAGCAAAGCTGGCGGCAGATCGCCGGGCGCCGAGCCTGGATTATGGATAAAGCCAGCCCCGTACAATAGCCAGTTGCGTCTGCGCTGGGCCTTTACGTTTTTAGAGGGCTTTTGCGCCGAAGATCTTCGACCTAATTTCTGGAGTTTCGCCGTGTTTATTTCCTCTGCTTTCGCACAAGCTGCCCCTGCCGCCGCATCGGGGGGTGACATGCAGTCGTCCCTCATGAGCATGCTTCCGCTGATCTTGATGTTTGTGGTGCTTTATTTTGTGATGATCCGTCCTCAAATGAAAAAGCAGAAGGAGCATCGCAGCATGATTGACGCCCTGGCCAAAGGCGATGAAATCGTGTCGGCAGGTGGCGTTTTGGGCAAAGTCGTCAAGCTGGGCGACTCCTACATTGGCTTGGAGATTGCTTCTGGTGTTGAAGTGCAGATCCAGCGTTCTGCCGTGGTTCAGGTCTTGCCCAAAGGAACCATGAAGTAAAGCGCGATGGTCGTAGCAGACTTGCTCTGGGCAAGTTTTGTATTTAAGTTTCTAATTTGGGTTTGGGTTTTGCCACAATGAATCGTTACTCGGTCTGGAAATACGTTGTGATTGCCGTCGCCTTGCTGATTGGCGGTTTGTATACCTTGCCTAATTTCTATGGCGAGTCGCCGGCGGTTCAAATTTCCGCTGCCAAGTCATCGGTCAAAGTGGATACGGCGACCTTGGCTAAAGTTGAAGAGGCGCTGAAGGCCGCCGGGTCGCCCGCCCAAGTGGTTTCATTCGAAGGCGTTTCGATCAAGGCCCGGTTTGAAACGACTGATGCACAGCTAAAGGCCAAAGACGCCATTCAGAAGGCGCTGAATCCTGATCCGACCAACGCCGGTTACGTCGTTGCCCTGAATCTTTTGTCCCGGTCACCCGCCTGGTTGTCCAGCCTGAACGCGGTGCCGATGTACCTGGGCCTCGATTTGCGCGGTGGCGTGCATTTCATGCTGCAGGTGGATATGGCGGCAGCACTCACCAAAAAAATCGAATCGTTAACGGGCGATTTGCGCGCCGCCTTGCGTGAAAAAAATGTACGCCACAGCGGCATCAGCCGCGATGGTCAGCGTATTGATATCCGTTTTCGAGATGCTGCAACGCTGGCGTCCGCCAAAAAGGTTTTTTCTGATCAGTTCCCCGATCTGGAATTGGCCGAGTCGAAGACAGATGACACGAGTGGCGCTGAGTTGAAATTGAGCGCAACCATCAAGCCGTTGGCGGCACGAACCGTGCAGGAGCAAGCGCTCAAACAAAATATCACCACACTGCATAACCGGATCAATGAATTGGGCGTAGCTGAACCCGTCATTCAGCAGCAAGGCCTGGATCGGATCGTGGTTCAGTTGCCCGGCGTTCAAGATACGGCAAAAGCCAAAGACATTTTGGGGCGTACAGCAACGCTTGAAGTCCGGATGGTGGACGAATCCGGTGAGGCCCGAGCAGCCGAAAACGGTGGCGGCCCTGTACCGTTTGGCGCAGAACGGTTCCTGGAGCGTAACGGGCAGCCTTTGGTTGTCAAAAAGCAAGTCATTTTGACCGGTGAAAACCTGACAGACGCGCAACCAGGCTTTGATGGTCAAACCCAGGAGCCTGCGGTTCACTTGACGCTGGATGCCAAGGGTTCCCGGATTTTCAGGGATGTGACGCGAGAAAGTGTCGGCAAACGCATGGCCATCTTGCTGTTTGAAAAAGGCAAGGGCGAGGTTGTCACTGCGCCGGTGATCCGCGGTGAAATTGGTGGCGGACGCGTGCAAATTTCCGGGCGGATGACCTCAACGGAAGCCGCTGATACAGCATTGCTGTTGCGCGCCGGCTCTCTTGCCGCGCCGATGGAGATCATCGAAGAACGCACCATCGGCCCTTCTTTGGGGGCAGAGAACATCGCCAAAGGTTTCAACAGTGTTACGTGGGGTTTTGTCGCTGTGGCGATATTCATGTGCCTGTACTACATGCTGTTTGGGGTCATTTCGAGCGTGGCGCTGGCGGTCAACTTGCTTTTGTTGGTAGCCATGTTGTCCATGATGCAGGCGACGCTCACCCTGCCGGGCATGGCAGCGATGGCGCTGGTGTTGGGAATGGCAATTGATGCCAATGTGCTGATCAACGAGCGCGTGCGGGAGGAGTTGCGCAATGGTGCGTCACCGCAGGCGGCTATCCATGCGGGCTATGACCGCGCTTGGGCAACCATCCTGGACTCCAACGTGACGACCTTGATAGCTGGCTTGGCTTTGTTGGCTTTTGGCTCGGGGCCTGTGCGTGGATTCGCCGTTGTTCATTGCCTGGGGATTTTGACCAGCATGTTCTCTGGCGTATTCTTCTCGCGCGGGCTTGTCAACCTTTGGTACGGTCGCCAGAAAAAGCTCAAGTCGGTGTCCATCGGCACCGTTTGGAAGCCAGATGGCACACATGCTGGTGAAGCGAATGAAGCCCTTGGGGCACCTGGTGAAACGGGTTTGACGGCCAAAGCGAACTGACGCGGCGATTTGAGGATATAGACATGGAATTTTTCAAGATCCGTCGTGACATCCCGTTCATGCGGCATGCGTTGGTGTTCAATCTGGTTTCGCTGGTTACTTTTTTGCTGGCTGTGTTTTTCCTGTTTTCGCGTGGACTTCATCTGTCGGTGGAGTTCACCGGGGGCACCTTGATGGAGGTGAGTTACACCCAGGCGCCGGATTTGAACGCGGTTCGCAAAGTGGTTGGTTCACTTGGTTTTCAAGATGTGCAGGTCCAAAACTTTGGTACGTCGCGGGATGTGCTGATTCGTATGCCCGCTGTCAAAGGCCAAAGTTCAGCTCAGCAAAGCGATAAGGTGTTGGCTGCGTTAAAAGCCTCGGATTCAACTGCGACCTTACGACGCACAGAATTTGTTGGGCCACAAGTGGGCGATGAACTTGCTACCGATGGTTTGAAGGCGCTGGCGTTTGTTGTCGTGGGCATCATGCTTTATCTGGCGGTCAGGTTCGAATGGAAGTTTGCGGTCGCAGCCATCGTTGCCAACTTGCATGATGTGATCATTATTTTGGGGTTTTTTGCGTTCTTCCAATGGGAGTTTTCATTGCCTGTTCTGGCGGCGGTATTGGCCGTTTTAGGTTACTCAGTGAATGAATCGGTGGTTATTTTTGACCGTATCCGCGAGAATTTCAGGCGGTATCGCAAGATGGATACCACCGAAATCATCGATAACGCCATTACGTCCACCATCAGCCGAACCATCATTACCCATGGCAGCACCCAGCTGATGGTTTTGTCAATGCTCCTGTTCGGCGGTGCCACGTTGCACTATTTCGCGCTCGCCCTGACGATTGGTATTCTGTTTGGCATTTATTCCTCGGTCTTTGTCGCAGCGGCCATAGCCATGTGGCTGGGCATCAAGCGGGAAGATCTGATCAAGGGCCCTGTCAAGAAGGATATTGACCCGAATGACCCCAACGCGGGCGCCACGGTTTGAAGTCGCCCGTTTAAATTGCGCATAATTGCACGTATGGCAAGCCAACCATCAATTTCCAGAAACCAGGTCGCGGCTGAAGCCCGCAAGCGGTTCATGACGGAGATTGGCCGCACGATGGTCGATGTGACCACAGCCTGCCAGGAGCATTTGACATCGCTGCTGAGTGAGTCTGCCAGAGCCCGGGAGGCTCAAGCCCGGCGCGATGCCTGGACTTTCTATCAAAAGGCAAGAGGCCCTTGGTTGGACGGCACCGTAAAGGCCTGGCAAAAAGCGCTTCTTCCTCCCACCGCTTCGGCCAAGCTTGACCTGACGGCTGAGACGTTTCAGTTGGTGGGCACGGATGTCGTCGACAACAAAATTCTGGTGTCGCGCCTCGCGCGTGCCGCCCAAGACAAATTGGCGGTTCAAATTGACGATTTGAAAATCAGAATGCGGGCGCTTGAAGGCCATGCTGAATTTCAGGATCATGATATTTTCCGGCCGGAAGTTGTGTTGTTGCAGGTGGTGGAGCAATGGTCCAAGGCGGGCATGCAACGAGATGCATGGCCCTTGATCCATGACATCGTTCAGCGCCTGATGACTGAAAGAATGGTGCTGGCATTTACGCAGGTCAATGAGTTTTTGATCAAGCAAGGTGTCATGCCCACGATTGAACTCAAAGACCGCGTCAAGAAAATCACGAATGCCGAAACACCGCAGGCGCCACGTCCGGTTTTCCGGCCATCGGCCCATCCGGAGGAGCAAAATTCCCGGTTCGGCATTGACTCCACCGGTGAGTATGCTGCCCCCGCGTCACCCTCACCGCGGGGCGGTTATGGCGGCGTGCCCCCTCAAGGCCGGTCACCGCAGGGAAATCCTCAGCAGGCCCAGCAGCCTCAATACGCGCCGCCAAATCAGCCTCAGCAGGGCCAAGCAAATCCTTATCCGGGTCAGTCTTATCCGCAGCAAGGTGAGGCTTATCAACCGCCAGGTCAAGCCTACCCGCAGCACAGTTCCGCAACAGGCCAACCAAGGCGCAATTCGAATCAAGCGGGTGGCCAGGCCCCCTTTGGCGGGCGACTAGATTGGGGCGTGGGCCAACCGCAAGGAGGCCAACCGCAAGGTGGGGCACCCGCTCGTCATGGGTCTGGGGGAGCTGGTGCAGATCGCCAGGTCGATACGATTCGCTCTGATGCTTACCGCAGCTCAGGGCCACAGGGCGTATCGGGCCGCGGTGGGTTGCCTGGGCAGCCCCAAGCGCCAGGACAGCGGGGCTCTGGTGATGGGCGCCAAGGCGCTCAAGACGCCTCTGACCATTCTCAAATGCCCCAAGGCCAGGAACAACCGCAGCAGATGTCGCCTCAACAAGCGGCCCACCAAGCGGCGCGACATCAACAAGCCTACGATGGCGCCCACGAAGAAACCCGTATGTTGACGGCGACTACGCCGTTGGCGCGGGCGCGCAGCCGAGCTCAGGGTGTGATGGGACAGCTCAAGCGGCTGCTGGTCGGGCGTTTGGGGCCTGAAGCGGAAGCTGGGTCAACCGAGTATTACCGTCCGTCCCCGCGTCTTGCGGAAGCGATTGCCGTTCGCCCCTCAGTTGATCGGCGGGGTGCCGACTATGGTGACGGTGGCACCGTGGTGGACGAATACACGCCTGCAGGCGTGGCGCGTGTGGCCGGACGCCTGCGCGAAGAAACCAACGAACTCAAGAAAAAAGCAGAGACCAAGAACGAAAAGGCCACCATTGAAATTGTGGCCCTGATGTTTCAGGCTATTTTGCAGGAGGAACGAATTCCACCGGGTATCCGGGTCTGGTTCGCCAGGCTACAAATGCCGGTGCTGCGGGTTGCGCTGGAGGAGCCTGACTTTTTTGGTACCTTGAACCATCCGGCCCGCCAATTGATCGACCGCATGGGGTCCGTGGTGATGGGTTTTGATGCCAGTGGTGTGCATGGCAATGCGATGGAAGTGGAAGTCAAGCGTATTGTCCAGGTGATTGAGCAGTACCCCGAAACCGGGAAACGCGTCTATCAGCTGGTGTATGAGGAATTCCAGAAATTTCTGGCCAAATTCCTCACTGAAAAAGGCACTGCGCAAAAAGTGGTGAGTGTGGCGCAACAGGTGGAGCAAAAAGAGACGCTCACCATCCAGTACACCATTGAGATGCGCAACATGCTCAAAGATATCGCTGCGCCAGAGGAAATACGTGAGTTTCTATTCAAGGTTTGGGCTGAAGTTCTGGCCGTGGCTGCCATTCGCAAAGGTCCGCAAAATGCCGAAACACTGGATTTGAAAAAATGCTCCTCGGAACTGGTTTGGTCGGCCAGTGCAAAGCCGAACCGTGCCGACCGGGCCAAGGTTATTGCGGAGCTTCCCAAACTTTTGCAGCGGTTGCGTTCAGGTATGACCTTGCTGGGGCTGGCACCTACGCTGCAGGACGCCCACATCAAAAAGGTAAGCGACACGTTGGCCGATGCCTTCATGTCCAAAACCAAGGTTATTCCGCAGGAGCAAATCGAGATCATGGCCAAGCGCCTTGAGAATCTGGAAGACTTCATTTCTGAAGATGGCATGGGTGATTTACCGCTGGACACGGAAAGCATTGAGCTGATGTTGGGCATTGACCCGGCCACGATTGACGTGATTGCGGACGGTGGCTCAAAACCAAACAATGCGATGGTCGCTTGGGCCAGCGAGTTGCAGCTTGGCGCCTGGTTTACGCTGGATCACAACAGCCGGGTTACCCGCGTGCAATTCGCGTGGCGCAGTGAGCGCAAGCACCTTAATTTGTTTGCCAGTGTCGATGGTCATACCTACCTGATTCAGGCAGGCCGTCTGGCCGCTTATTTGCAAGCCGGCCTCTTATTGCCGCAGGAAGAAGAGACGCTGACTGTGCGCGCCACCCGTGACGCGTTGGCCAAACTCGAAGCCAATCCCGAGCGTCTGCTCGGTTGAAGTTTCTCAGGCCAGGCCAACGCGCTGAAACAGGCCGCCGGGTAGCCGGGCGACTGAACCTTCCAGTTCCAGGGTCATCAAGCTGGCCAACAAAGCGGCGGTCTGCATTCCGGTTCTGGCTTGCAGTGCGTCCAGACTGACCGGGTCAAATCCCAAGGCCGTCATCAGGGCACCTTCTGCCGCTGATTGAGCACCGTTATCTGCTGGGTCCAGGCCCGTATCGACAGGCGCTTCAAGCGGAAAAGACAAAGGCAATTTGAGCTCATCCAGGATGTCCTGAACGGTCTCTACCAGTTTGGCCCCTTGGCGAATGAGTTCGTGGCAACCCCTGACATGCACTGAATGAATCGAGCCTGGTATGGCAAATACCTCTTTGCCTTGTTCAGCCGCCAAGCGGGCCGTGATGAGCGAGCCTGATTTCAGCGCAGCTTCCACCACCAGCGTGCCATGCGACAGCGCAGAAATGATGCGGTTTCGTCGCGGAAAATTTGCCGCAAGGGGCGGGGTTCCCAGGGGGTACTCGCTCAGCAGCATGCCTTGCTTGGCAGTGGCATGGGCCAACTGATGGTGTCGTTTGGGGTAGACCGTATCCAGTCCGGTTCCGACCACCGCAATGGTCGCCGGCCGCTGGCCGGGCCGACCATGCTGACCGGTTGGGTCATTTGTTATGCCGTCCAACGCACCTTGGTGTGCAGCGCCGTCAATACCCAGTGCCAATCCGGAAACAATCGTCAGGCCCGCCCGATAGAGCGCATGGGCGAAGTGGCGGGCATTCTCCAGCCCCTGAACCGTGGCATTTCGGCTGCCGACAACCGCCACAGCATGCAAAGCGTTCAGATCACCTTCGCCAACCGCGTACAAAAGCAGGGGAGGGTCTGCGATATTCAGAAGTGAGGTCGGGTAATGGGCATCGCCCAACGCAAAAATGCGGCGTTTTAGCGGGGTGCCCGCGTCGTTGCCCGTGCCCTTTGGGGCTTCGCCCGATGCACTTAGCCACTGCCAGGTTTTTTCAAGCTGTTCAGAAATCCCGGGCGGTTCAGTTAACAGCAACAAGGCGGTTTGCGCCGAAACCACCTGGCCCAACGCGACCTCCGATTGCGCAAAAATCTGCTGCGGCAAGCCGAACGCTGCCAGAAGTTTTCGGGCCGTTTCGTTGCCAACGGTGGGGGTCAGCGAGAGGCGTAGCCAGCCTGCGAGTTCATCGCGCTCCATGCAAAAAGCTGTCCGGGCTCGGGGCTTGCCGCTGGCTTGCGACCCGATTTAGCGTGGGTTGACCAACCGGTCACCCACCTTCACGCCATCGGTGATGTCAAGAATCAGGGCGTAAGAGACGCGGTCAAAGGTGCGAAACACCATGGCCAAACCGTTGCGCTCATTGGGCAGCTTGATCGGGTCTTTTGCGTCTGTAGTCTTGTCGATCAGCTGTTCACCATTCTTCAAGATGGCCAAGACGTGGCCGCTTTCCATGCCATCCCGGCTGCCGCGGCTGATGGCCACGACCTGATTTTGCGCGGCGTTGGCCACACCGCTTCCATAAACCGAGATGATGCGGGCTTCGATTGGCGTAGCTGGCGCGCGTGGCATGTAAGTGGTCAGTACCCGTTCTGGTTCCGGCAGAAGGCGGTCTCCCACACGCATTTCTTCTTTGGAAATAACGATGTCGATGGTAGCCGGGTTGATTTCAACACTGACCTTGCCCTCTTTGTTGGTGGTTTGAATGCGGGATTCACCTTTCACCACCTCGACTTTGCCGACATATTGGGCTTCGTAGCCCAATATTTCCCCCGTTGCCGGGTCTTTGAGGGGCGTTGCGTTGCGAAACACCCGGAAATCATTCAGCCGTTTGACATTGCCCAGGCCCACGGGTTGTTCAGCCGGGCCGCGTACATAGGCGCGATCGCCTTTGCTCAACAGCACGCGGCCTTCTTGCGCGGCAACAATTCGGGGCGCATTGGCAAACCCGGTTTCGTCAACCACCAGCGGCTCGGCCAGAAAAGGCTCGATGGCCTGCGAACGCAAGGTGGGAATCACTTCATCCGCCAAGCTTTGGCTGCGCGTGCGAGGTGACACGCGCACCGTCTGAATGCCAGCATCACCAGCGGCAGCGGCTTGGCTCATCCGAAGACGTGCACGGCCGCCACTTTTGTCCAGATACAACTGCTGGCCAGGGTAAATGAGGTGCGGGTTTTTGATCTCCGCCAGGTTCATGCCCCACAGCTCAGGCCAGCGCCACGGACTCTTGAGGAACAGGCCGGAAATACCCCACAAGGTATCGCCCGATTTCACGGTGTAGTTGTCGGGTGCGGTGGGGCTCAGTTCAGATAGCGCCACGCCCGCTTGGGCAACCTGTGTAGCTGTTGCCCTCTGCGCAGGTGAAATGGGCAATGTTTGCGCGGTGGCGGCGGTTGTGCCCACTAAACACAGGGGTAAACACAGGGGTGCCAAAACGCCCATGACCCACTGGGAACCCCGGTCGCTCCACAGAGCGCCAAAGCTGCTATGGCGCGACTTCGGCAATTGGCTTTGAGGTTTTTTGAACATTTACAGGACCCATCCGGACATTGGCTATATGTGCAGCAACGTGTGCATCTTGACAAATTACACACGATTCTGCGCTCAAGCCCTTGATTGAGCAACGTTTTTGGCGCTTTAGGTACGCCCGAAGGCGTAAAAGTAGCGAAAATAACGACATCTTTGAAGAGATTCTCATGGCTTTACTTCCCATCCTTTGTTATCCCGACCCCAAATTGAACAAAGTCGCCAAACCGGTATCGGCAGTCGATACCCGTATCCAGACCTTGGTGGCCGATATGTTCGAGACCATGTACGACGCCAAAGGCATCGGCTTGGCCGCTACTCAGGTCGACGAGCATGTGCGCCTGATCGTGATCGATGTCTCGGAAGACCGCAACGAACCCTTGGTGTTGATCAACCCCGAATTGGTCTGGAAGAGTGAAGGCACGCACCTGAACGAAGAAGGCTGCTTGTCGGTGCCTGGTATTTACGATGGCGTAATGCGCCATGACGAAGTGAAAGTCAAGGCGCAAGACAAAGACGGCCAAACCCGCGAAGTAGCCGCCAATGGCCTGCTGGCGGTGTGCATCCAGCATGAGATGGACCACCTGCTGGGCAAAGTGTTTGTGGAATACCTTTCCCCCTTGAAGCGCAACCGCATCAAAACCAAAATGCTCAAAGCCAAGCGTGACGAGGAAGCTTGACGAGCGCGTGACCAGCGCCAATTGTCCCCAAGCGCGCAGCATGACGGCTCACCCGCAATAACGAACCCCATGCCACTGCGCGTCATTTTTGCGGGTACCCCCGAGTTCGCCAGGCTTGCTTTGGCCGCTATTCATGCAGCGGGCCATACCGTGCCCTTGGTGCTCACCCAACCCGATCGCCCCGCCGGGCGTGGCCTGCACCTACAGCCCTCGGCCGTCAAACAATTCGCGCAGTCGCATGGCATGCCTGTCTGCCAACCCCGCAGCTTGCGGCTCGACGGCAAATTCCCCGACGACGCGCGCGCTGCAAACACTGCCCTGCTTGCCGCGCAAGCCGATGTGATGGTGGTGGCCGCCTACGGCCTGATCTTGCCGCAATGGGTGCTGGATTTTCCGAAGCATGGCTGCTTGAACATTCATGCTTCCTTGCTGCCGCGCTGGCGTGGTGCGGCGCCCATCCACCGGGCGATTGAGGCCGGCGATACCCACACGGGCATCACCATCATGCAAATGGATGCCGGGCTGGATACCGGCGCCATGCTGCGCGTCGACTCACTGGCAATTGCCCCCGACGACACCACAGCCAGCCTGCATGACCGGCTGGCCGTTCTGGGTGACCAAGCCATTGTGCAGGCGCTGGCTGATGTCCAGTTGGGCCAACTGCATGCTACCGCCCAACCGGCCGAGGGTGTGACCTATGCAGCCAAAATCGACAAATCAGAAAGCGCCATTGATTGGACGCAATCTGCCGCCGTGATTGCGCGGCGCATAAGGGCGCTTAACCCGGCGCCTGGCGCCAGCAGCCAACTGAACGGTGAAACGGTGAAGATCTGGCGTGCTGACGTACAAGCGAATGGGTTGGCCCAGGCCGATGCACAGTTGTTCGACGGCGTTCAGCGCATCGCCCCAGGCCAGGTTATCGCTGTGTCGGTTGAAGGCATTCAGGTGGCAACCGGCAGCGGTGTATTAACGCTATCCGAGCTGCAGCGCGCCGGCGGCAAGCGCCTCGCCGTGGCTGATTTTTTACGGGGCCATGCGGTACATGCAGGCATGCAATTCAACCGCGCTGCGGGGTAACATCGGGTGTTTGCGCCGTGGTGTAGTTGCTCAATAAATAGCTATTTATATTCATTTTTATATAATAAATGGACTTATTTTAGTATTTTTCACTATATAAATAGTAGCTATTTGTTCAATTAATACGTTAATTATAGGCCTAATTTTTCTTTTGCAATTTAATAGAATAAATAAAATGCCACTCAAATTCATCCGTTTCTCAGACCTGTGCGCCAGCGGGGCTGTCAAAAACCAGCGGGTTTTCATTCGGGCCGATTTGAACGTGCCGCAAGACGATGCCGGCCACATCACCGAAGACACCCGCATTCGCGCCTCCATTCCGGCCATCCAGATGGCGCTGCAGGCGGGCGCAGCGGTCATGGTTACATCCCATTTGGGTCGCCCCACCGAAGGCCAGTTCAAGCCCGCTGATTCACTGGCCCCGGTGGCCGCCCGCATGGCGCAACTGCTGGGCCGCCCGGTGCCGCTGGTGGCCGATTGGGTGAACGGCGTGCAAGTCGATGGTCAGGCGCTCAAGCCCGGCCAGGTGGTGCTGCTGGAGAACTGCCGCGTTAACCCCGGTGAAAAAAAGAACGACGAGGCCCTGAGCCGCAAGATGGCCGCCTTGTGCGACATCTTTGTGCACGATGCGTTTGGCACCGCCCACCGGGCCGAGGCCAGCACCTATGGCATTGCGCAATACGCGCCCATCGCTTGCGCCGGCCCGCTGTTGGCGGCCGAGATGGACGCCATTTCCAGCGCCCTGGCGCATCCCAAACATCCCCTGGTCGCCATCGTGGCGGGCAGCAAGGTCTCTACCAAACTTACCATCCTGAAAAGCCTGTCTGACAAGGTCGATCAGCTCATCGTCGGCGGCGGCATCGCCAACACCTTCATGCTGGCCGCCGGTTTGAAGATCGGCAAAAGCCTGGCCGAACCCGATTTGGTGGACCAGGCCCGGGCGGTGATAGCGGGCATGAAGGCGCGTGGCGCTGCCGTGCCCATTCCCACCGATGTCGTCACCGCCAAAACCTTCGCGGCTGATGCGCCCGCCACCGTCAAAGCCGCGGCAGACGTGGCAGACGACGACCTGATCCTGGACATCGGCCCTCAAACCGCCGCGCTGCTGGCGACCCAGCTCAAGGCGGCGGGCACCATTGTGTGGAACGGCCCGGTCGGCGTGTTCGAGTTTGCCGCCTTCGAGAACGGCACCAAAGTCATCGCCCAGGCCATCGCCGCCAGCAAGGCCTTCAGTATTGCCGGCGGTGGCGACACGCTGG